>DASSKA010000200.1:0-15176 GCA_035690905.1 Nocardioidaceae bacterium
CCGTACCTGTCCGCCAAGCAGGGCTGGCGGATGCCGCACTACCTGCACGAGGACCTGCGCCCGGTCCTCGAGCAGACCTTCGGGGTGGTGGTCTTCCACGAGCAGGTCATCGAGATCATCGCGACGCTGACCGGCTGCACCCTGGCCGAGGCCGACGAGTCGCGCCGCGCACTCGGCGACACCGAGGGGATGGCCCAGGCGAAGCTGTGGTTCTTCCCGCGGGCGATGGGCAACGGCTACCCGCTGGCACTGGTCGAGCAGGTCTGGAAGGTGCTCGAGGCGTTCGCCTCCTTCGGCTTCTGCAAGGCGCACGCCGCGGCGTTCGCGCTGCCGACCTACCAGTCCGCCTGGCTCAAGGCGCACTACCCGGCGCACTTCCTGGCCGGGGTGCTCACCCACGACCCCGGGATGTACCCGAAGCGGCTGATCCTCGACGACGCCCGCCAGTTCGGGGTCGCGGTGCTCGGCCTGGACGTGAACGCCTCGGAGAAGAGCTACGTGGTGGAGAAGGTGGGGGTGTACGACGAGCCTCCCCCGGAGGTGCTGGGTCAGGCGCCCCGGCAGGCACCTGGGGAAGGGTTGCCCGACGGGCGCGCCTATGGAATCCGTCTTGCATTGTCGGAGGTGAAGGGCATCTCCGAGGCCGAGGTGGACCGGATCATCGCGGCCCGGCCCTACCACTCGCTCGCCGACTTCTGGCACCGGGCACGGGCTTCCCGACCGGTGGTGGAGCGGCTGGTGCTGGCCGGCGGGTTCGACAACCTCTACGGGATCGGTGGGGTGGCTCAGGCGCTGGGGGTGCGCCGGCGTGGCCGGGTGACCCGGCGGGACCTGCTGCTCCAGGTCGCCGACCTCGACCGGCACTCCCGGGCAGTGGACCGGGCGAGCGCCGGGAGGGGGCGCGGCCTCTCGTCGCGGGCTGCCAAGGCCACCCCGGCTGCCGCGCGGGCCGGTGCGGCAGCGGCCCGCAACAGCTCCGACGCCCGCGAGCGGGCCGGGGTCTGGGAGCAGTCGGCCCGGCAGTCCCGGGCCACCGGGACACCTCGGCCGGTCAGCTCGGTGCAGCTCGCCCTCGACCTGGGCGACGCCCCGGGCGACGGGGCGGTCAGCGGGCTGCCGGAGATGGACGGTGCCGAGCGGGTGCGCGCGGAGCTGGAGATCCTCGGACTGGACGTCAGCCGGCACGTGGTCGACTTCTACGTCCCGTTCCTGGACGCGCTCGGGGTGACCCGCGCCGCCGACCTGCTCAAGCAGCGCAGCAAGGCGGATCTGCTGGTGGCGGGGGTGAAGGTGGCCACCCAGACCCCGCCGATCCGGTCCGGCCGAAGGGTGGTCTTCCTGACCCTCGACGATGCCACCGGCCCGGTGGACGCGACGTTCTTCGAGGACGTGCAGGGTCCCTACGCCGCCACGGTTTTCCACTCCTGGCTGCTGGTGGTGCGCGGAGAGCTGCGCCGCACCGGACGGCACGGGGTCTCGCTGCGGGCCACCGGCTGCTGGGAGCTGCCCGAGCTCTACCGGGTCTGGCGCAGCGGCGGGGCGACCGGGGACGCCGAGGGTGGGCTGGCCGCGGTGCGCGAGCTCATGGCCCAGGTGCCGGCCGGGTTCGCTGACCCCGCGCAGCAGGCCGCGATCGAGGGCGCCGCCGAGAGCCGGTCCACCCGGCCGGTGATGGCCAGTCCGCCGGAGGCCGGCCCCACCGCCGGAGGGATGGGCCGGCGCCGGGTCCTGGTGCACTCCAGCGGCTTCGCCATGTCGCCGTACTCCGACGTCCGGCCGGCGGGGGAGGACACCAAGTCCGCGCCCCGCAAGCTCTGGCACTCCTCGCCGGGGAGCTCGGGCGGATGAGCACTCGACCCCGCCCGGACCGGCCGGCACCTCGCCGACACGCGGCACTAGGGTGTGCGGCATGCCGGCGGATCGGCCAGGACAGCGGCCAAGACAGGACATCACGCGACCCAGTGCCGCCCGCACGGTCGTGGTCTGGGACGCGCTGCGCGACGTCCTCGGCGACCTGCCCGGGGCCGACCGGACCGCAGCATCCGTCGTCGACATCGGCGGCGGCACCGGCGGGTTCGCGGTCCGGGTCGCCGAGCTCGGGCACCGGGTCACCGTCATCGACCCGAGCCCCGACGCCCTCGCGATCCTGGCTCGGCGCGCGGAGGAGAGTGGGGTGGCCGACCTGGTGTCGGCCCGGCAGGGCGACCTGGACAGCCTGCTCGACCTGGTCCCGCCCGGCAGCGCGGACGTGCTGCTGTGCCACGGCGTCCTCGAGATCGTCGACGACCCGGCCACCGCACTGCGCACCCTCGCCCAGGCGCTGCGTCCCGGCGGCGTGCTCAGCCTGCTGGTCAACCAGCGGCATGCCGCGGTGGTGGCCCGCGCGATGGCCGGGCACTTCGTGCAGGCCCGGACGCTGCTGGACGGGTCGGGGGATGCGCCCCGCCGGTTCACCGCCGAGGAGGTCACCGCGCTCCTCGCCGGCGCCGGCTTCGACACCACCGCCCTGCACGGGGTCCGGGTCTTCGTGGACCTGGTGCCGAGCTCGCTGGTCGAGCTCGAACCCGGATCGGCCGGGGCGCTGCTCGAGCTGGAGCAGGTGGTCGCGACCCGGCCGGAGTACCTCCCCCTGGCGACCCAGCTGCACGCGCTGGCCAGCCGGAGCTGACCCGCGCCACCTCCGGGACCGCACCTCGTCCCCGCGGAGCGGGCGGTGCAACAGGCCGGGGAGCCGGCGGTGACCGGACCGGACCGTGGTGCGTCGACCGGGCCGCACGGCAGCGACCCGTCCTGGCAGTGCCCGGTCCTGCACGTGGACATGGACGCGTTCTACGCCTCGGTCGTCACCCGGGACCGGCCCGAGCTGCAGGGCGTCCCGGTGGTGGTCGGCGGCGGGACGCGCGGAGTGGTGCTGTCGGCGAACTACGCCGCCCGCGAGCACGGCGTCGGGTCGGCGATGCCGATGAGCCGGGCCAGGCGGCTGTGCCCGGCCGCGGTGGTGGTCCCGCCGGACTTCGAGACCTTCGCCACCGTCTCGGCGTCGGTGATGGAGAGCTTCCGGCAGGTCACCCCGGTGGTGGAGGCGATCTCCCTCGACGAGGCGTTCCTCGACGTGTCCGGGTCGGTGCGCCGGCTCGGTTCGCCGTACGCCATCGCCGAGCAGCTGCGCGCCCGCATCCACGACGAGCAGGGCATCACCTGCTCGGTCGGGGTGGCGTGCTCGGTGACGGTGGCCAAGCTGGCCAGCCGACGCGCGAAGCCGGACGGCGTGGTGGTGGTGCCCCCGCAGGCGGTGCTCGCCTTCCTGCACCCGCTCGAGGTCGGCGAGCTGTGGGGGGTGGGGGAGAAGACCGCGCAGCTGCTGGCCCGGTTCGGGCTGCGGACCGTTGGGGACGTCGCGCACACCCCGGTGGCGACCCTGCAGCGGGCGGTCGGGGCAAGCCTGGGGGCGCACCTGCACCGGCTCGCCTGGGGCCGCGACGAGCGCACCGTCACCCCGCGCCGCGGGCCGGACGAGCCGGACCGGAGCATGGGGGCCGACGAGACGTTCGGCCGCGACACCGACGACCCGGACGTGGTGCTGCGTGAACTGCTGCGGCTGTCCGCCAAGGTCACCGCGCGGCTGCGCACCGCCGGGGTAGCCGGCCGCACCGTCACCGTGAAGGTCCGCTTCGCCGACTTCACCACGATCACCCGGTCGAAGACCCTGGCGGACGCCACCGACTTGACCCAGGAGGTCTACCGCACCGCGGCCGCCCTGTTCCGGGCCCTCGGCCTGCAGCGGGCCCGGATCCGGCTGGTCGGGGTCCGGGTGGAGGGGCTGATGCCCCGCACCGGGGTGCACCGCCAGCTGGTGCTCGGCGCCCGGGACCACGGCTGGTCCGAGGCGGACCGGGCGATGGACAAGGCAGTCCTGCGGTTCGGGCGTACGGCGGTCAGGCCCGCCAGCCTGCTCGGCGACCGGGGGTGACGTCTCTTGGGCGATGAAATTCCCACCGGCGGGTACCACCATGACCTGGGCCTGCCTAGACTGAGGACAAGATCGCCCGCGGGAGGAAACCGTGCCGCTCTCGGAAGAGGAGTTGCGTCTGCTCGAGCAGATGGAACGCGCGCTGGTCGCTGAGGACCCCAAGCTCGCGTCGACCCTTCGCGGGACGGCCCTACGTCGCAATGCCCGTCGTCGTGCCTACGTGGCCGCCGCGGCGTTCGTGATCGGTGTCGGGGTGCTGATGGCCGGTGCGGTCATGCGCCAGACCATCGTCGGCATCATCGGCTTCGTCGTCATGCTGGGCTCTGCCTACATCGCCCTGGTGTCCTGGAAGGGCCAGGACCGCGCCGCTACCGGCACAGCCGGCCCGGCCGCCGCCCACCCCGGAAAGCGGGGGCTCAGCCTGGTCCACGGCGGCAAGACCCGCAAGGTCACCAAGAACCGGGGGCCCAAGCGCCCGCTGACGGAGCGGTTCGAGGAGCGCTGGCAGCGCCGCCGGGAGCGCAACGGCTACTGATCGCCGGCAGCCGTCCGGGTGAACCCGGTCGGGCCACCGGCTCCGCACGGTCAGGTCGCGTGGTCGAGACCGAAGGTCCGCAACCCGTCCGAGGTGCCCCGCTTCCCGCCGCCGCGGGCCACCAGGGACATCGGCACCCAGCCCGCCACCAGCCGGCGGCCACGGGTGGTGCCGTCTCGCAGTGCCCGCACGCACACCGCGACGTCCTCGGCGACCTGCCGGGCGACCGCCTCGCCGACCGGTTCCCGTGTGTCCGGCCGCGCGTAGCGCGCCCGCTCCACCAGTTCCACCAGCCGGTCCAGGGCCATGCCTGCCTCCGGGGCCGCCTGGCGACCACGAGGCCGTCGTCCGGAGGTCGCGAAGCCGGCATCGTCGGGGGCACCGAACGCGGTGGCCAGGTCCCGGGCCCGCACTCGCGGCGTCACGGTGTCGTCCCAGCCGAGCCGCAGGTCCAGCGCCACGTCCCGCAGCTCGGCCCACGCCGCCTCGGCGACCGCCGGCGCGGTCCGCGCCCCGGTCCACCGTCGACGCCGCACCCAGCCACGACCCAGCCGCGGCAGCGCGGCCAGGCCCAGCACCCCGAGCAGCACCAGCACCGCGGTGAGCGGGACGGTCCAGCCCGCCGCATGGTGGCCGGTCGGCTGGCTGCTGGTGGGCCCGGTCTTGACCCCGGGCTTCTGGTCGAACCGGTTGTGCGAGGTCGGCACCTGCGTGGACGGCTGCGAGTGGAACGGGTCGGTGGTGTTCAACGGCCCGACGGTGTAGGCCGGCACCCCGGCGACCCGAGGCGAGGGGGTCGGCTCGAAGCGGACCCAGCCCACGCCGTCGAAGTACATCTCCGGCCAGGCGTGCAGATCGTGGCTGCTGAACACCCAGGTGTCGCCGGACACGTACTGCGGCTGGTAGAAGCCGACCGCCACCCGGGACGGGATCCCCAGCGTGCGACCCATCAGGGCCATCGCGCCGGCGAACTGCTGGCAGTAGCCGGTGCGGCTGCCGGGCCCGTGGCCGAGGAACCGGGTCAGCTGCTGCATGCTGTCGCCGGAGGCGTGCTCCAGCGAGTAGGTGAACCCGCCGTCGCCACGGAACCAGTCCTGCAGCCGGACCGCGCGCGCGAAGTCGGTGGTCTGCCGCGAGGTGACCTCACGAGCCAGCCGCTGCACGGATGGCGGCAGGTCCTTCGGCAGTTTGGTGTACTTCGCCGTCAGGTCCACCGGCGGTGGGCCGACGTTGTTGAGCCGACGCTGGCTGTACGACGGCTGCAGGGCGCGCAGCCGGTAGCGCATGCCGGCCGTGGTCTGGCCGTCGGCCGCGCTGATGAAGTCCATGGTGGTCGCGTCGTAGCGCCAGTCGCCTGCGGCCTTGATCGAGGCGATCGGGTAGGGCGTGGGCAGCCACCGCGACCGGAACTGCGGCGTGACGCGGAGGGAGTAGGGCACCTCGGTGCGCGGCACGTCCGGGTCGAGGCCCGGGGGAGGCGGCATCTGTCCCTCGGCTCGTTGCTGCACCGGGATGGCCCGGCCGGACGGACGCCAGGCGCCGCCGTCGAACTCGTCGAGCACCGCGATCCGCAGGTACGACGGGTCGGGGTCCGGCGTGGTCACGTAGACCAGGTTGACGTCCTGGCCGCGAACCAGGTCGCGCTTCAGGGACACCATCGGGTTCGACAGCGACACCGAACCGTTGCCGCCGCCGGGCCCGTTGCCGCTCTTGGCCAGCAGGCCGGCGCCCAGCGTGGGCACCAGGAGCGGGACCACCACCGCCAGCCCGGTGGCGGTCAGCCCGATCTTGCGGGCCGAGGCGCGCACCACCTGGCCGCTGACCGTGGACGCCTGGGAGTCCTGCACCAGCCCCGAGGTCAGCTGCCGGCCCCAGTGGGCGAGCCGGCGCGCCTCGTCGGCGGACATCAGGAACAGGAAGCACAGCGCGCCGACCGCGAACTTCACCCAGGACACCCCGCCCGCCAGGATGCTCAGCGGGGCGGTGTAGACGGCGAGGAGCGGGAGGCCGGCCAGCGGGACCCGGCGCAGCCCGCAGGCGAGCAGGTCGACCAGCACCGCCGTCGCGCAGCCGGCCAGGATCACCGCGGGGTAGAAGTCGGCCACGTCCTTGGGCACCGGTGCCGCGTAGTGCTGGGAGACCGCCATGCTGTGCCCGAGCGTGACCGCGACCTGGTCGAGCGAGGTCCCGCTGGGCAGCCAGCCGCCGAAGGAGACGTCGCCGGCCCACAGGTGGTTGAGCCACAGCAGCAGGACCGCGGCCTGCACCGGCGCGACCAGCAACGGATGCAGGTGCGCAGAGCGGAGCAGCATGCCGACCACCGCGACCAGCAGGCAGGCGAAGAACAGCGGCACCAGGAAGCCGCTCGGCCGCTCGGAGAAACCGGTCCAGGTGAGCAGCGACACCCAGGTGGTGAGCGCGGCGAGCAGGGACACCGTGAAGGTCCCGGGCAGCCCCAGCCCGCGCAGCGTCATCGGGTCACCTCCGGGGCCGGGGCGACCAGTCGCCGCCCGGTGACCCGGGCGCTGCGGCCGAGCTCCTCCCAGACCGTCGGCAGCGGGTCGCGCGGCCCGGCAGCCACCGCCTTCCAGCCGTGCGCCTTCAACCACCCGGTGCCGTGCTCGAGGTCGTCCTCGCCGCCGGACCGGGACCAGTCGGCGACCGCGAGCGAGATCGCCATCGCGTTCGACGCCGAGTGCATCATCCGGGACAGCGCCGGCTTGTCGTGCTCGGCGACTCGCCCGAGCACGGCGACCAGGAGTCCGGAGTGGCCGGACTCCTGCAGCCAGCCGAGGTCGAAGTGGGGCGCGGAGACCTCGCCGACGACGGCGAGCGACTCCAGCAGCGGGCCGGTCTCGGCGGCCAGCGCGCTGCGCTCGTGCCAGGCGGCGTGCTCCTCACCGGCAGCAGTCAGCAACCGGACCTGGAACCCGCGCTGGGCCAGGTGCACCGCGACCGAGGCGGCCAGCGACACCGCGTGCTCGAGGGAGGAGGCTGCGCCGCTGCCGTGGTGGGCCAGCCTCCTGTTGTCCAGGAGCAGGGTCGCCCGCGACTGCCACGGCTGCTCCTCCCGCCGTACCATCAGCTGGCCGGCGTGCGCGCTGCTGTGCCAGTGCACCCGGCGCAGGTCGTCGCCGTGGCGGTACTCCCGCACCGTGACGTCCTCCGCGCTTCCGCTGGCGAACGCCCGGGGCCGGTTGTCGCCGGACCCGGTCCACGCCCCCGACAGCGGGATCGCCGGCAGCGCGACCACCCGGGGCGTCACGGTCAGCGAGGTGGTGCTCTGGAACGCGCGGTCGAGCTCGACCATGCCGAAGGGGTCGCTGAGCCGCACCGTCATCGGGCCGAGCACGTAGCGTCCGCGCACGTCGGAGCGGACCCCGTAGGAGATGGTGCGCTTCCACCGGTGACCCATCCGGTCCACCACGAACCGGGGCCGGGTGCCGAGCACGTAGGGCACCTGGTCCTCGAGCAGCAGCAGCCCGGTGGGCATCTTGCCATCGTTGGTGAGCTCGAGCTGGACCCGGGCCTGCTGGCCGACGGCGACCTGGGCGGGGCTCACCGACCGGACCAGTCCGAGCCGGTAGCGGCTCCGGCCGAGGAACAACGCGGTGACCACCGGCAGCAGGAGCAGCAGGAGACCGACGCGGAGCAGGTCCTTCTGGCCCAGCAGGAGCGCGCAGACCGTGGCGGTACCCCCGGCGGCCAGAAATGCCCGGCCCCGGGTCGTCAACGCCGACAGCGCCTCCCGCATGACCAGCGCCTAGGCCGGGGTCCGACGGCTCTCGGGCATCGCCACCGCCGCGACGATGTGCTTGAGCGCGGACTCCGCGGTGCGGCCGCTCATCGAGGCCTCCACCGTCGGCAGCAGCCGGTGCGCAAGCACCTGCTCGGCGAGCTGCTGGACGTCGTCGGGGATGACGTAGTCGCGGCCCTGCACGGCGGCTGAGGCCTTCGCGGCGCGGACCAGGTGCAGTGTGGCCCGTGGCGAGGCGCCGAGCAGCAGCTCCGGCGACTTCCGGGTCGCGGTGGACAGCGCGACGGCGTACCGCTGCACCGACTCGGCGACGTAGACCTGGGAGACGATGCCGACCAGCTTGCGCACCTCCGCGGCGTCGGTCACCGGCTCGAGGTCGTCGAGCGGGTTGCTGCGGGTGTGCGTGTCCAGCATCGCGATCTCGGCGGACTCCACCGGGTAGCCCATCGAGACCCGGGCCATGAACCGGTCACGCTGCGCCTCGGGCAACGCGTAGGTGCCCTCCATCTCGATCGGGTTCTGGGTGGCGATCACCATGAACGGCGCCTCGAGGTGGTACGTCGTACCGTCCACCGTGACCTGGCGCTCCTCCATGCACTCCAGCAGCGCCGACTGGGTCTTCGGCGAGGCGCGATTGATCTCGTCGCCGACCACGATGTTGGCGAAGACTCCGCCCGGGCGGAACTCGAACTGCCGGGTGTCCTGGTTGAACACCGAGACCCCGGTGACGTCGGAGGGCAGCAGGTCGGGGGTGAACTGGATGCGCCGAACCGTGCAGTCGATGGAGCGGGCCAGCGCCTTGCTCAGCATCGTCTTGCCGACGCCGGGCACATCCTCGATGAGCAGGTGGCCCTCGGCCAGCAGCACCACCAGGGCGAGGCGGGACACCTCGGGCTTGCCCTCGATGACCTTGTCGATGCTCGCGCGGACGCGCTCGGCGACCCGGGCCAGCGTGTCCAGGTCTGCTCCGCTCGCGGGCTCACCGCCGGCCGCTGACTGGTCCAGTGATCTCACGGCTCCATCCTCTCCCTCCGACCCCGACATCCGGTAGGACGAGGAAAGCGCCTTCCCCGTTCGGTGCCGTATCTCAGCCGTAGTCAACCGCATGGCCTCGGCGGCTGTCACCGAACTTCGCCTGCCGCCGGTGAACTGCGACTGAATCGTGTCCGGCTTTCCCCACTTCGCCCCACACGGCCGCTCCACTGGGCCCCACGCGGCCGCTCCACTGCGCCCCACCATGCGCTGCGGGAGCGTCTCGACCACACCACCGACGGTGGGAAACGCGGCTGCGAAACGCGCGTTTCTGGTTGACGGTGGGGGAGTGTGGAGTACAGTGGAGCGCAGTGGAGGGAAGTCCCTCAGTGAGCCGCGTGGGAGGTGGCCGGTGTTCTTCGGCACCTACACCCCGCGGCTCGACGACAAGGGGCGGCTGTTCCTCCCGGCGAAGTTCCGCGACGAGATGTCGGAGGGTCTGGTGGTCACACGAGGACAGGAGCGCTGCCTCTCGGTGTGGCCGCTGGAGGAGTTCGGAAAGCTCACCGAGCGCATGAAGGAGGCCCCGGTCACCAACAAGGGCGCCCGGGACTACGTCCGGATGCTCTTCGCGGGCGCCACCGACGAGACACCCGACAAGCAGGGCCGCATCACGATCCCGCCGATGTTGCGGGAGTACGCCGCGCTGGACCGCGACTGCATCGTGATCGGCGCGATGAACCGGGTCGAGATCTGGGACGCCGCGTCCTGGCAGACCTACTCCGAGCAGCAGGAGCAGGCCTTCGCCGACCTGTCGGAGGAGGTGTTCCCCGGCATATAGGCACCACACCGAGTCGCAGGACGAGGTCTCACGTCCGCTCCCCTCCTGCCATCTGACGCACCTTCCCCGGCGCCAGAGGGCAGCTTCCCGAGGCGAGCGGACGGGGACCTGGTCCGGCGAACCGGCCGCACCGCACCAGTCCGAGTCGAGGGAGAAGGGGTCGAGCCATGAGTGTCACCTTCACCGGCCAGCTGGCCCGCCAGCTCGCCGGGCCGCGCCGGGCCGTTCCCGACTCCCGACCGACCCGCCGGGTGCGCCAGGAGGTCCGCGACGGTCTCGCCGTCGCCGCGTTCACGGCGTCCGCCTGCTCGGTGCTGGCCATGGTGCTCGGCATGCTGATCCACCTGGCCGGCTAGCGCGATGACCGAGCCGCGCCACGTCCCCGTCCTGATCGACCGGGTCGTCGCCCTGGTGGCCCCACCCCTCGACCGGGCCGGGTCCGTGCTCGTGGACGCGACCCTCGGCCTCGGCGGACACAGCGAGGCGGTGCTCTCCCGGTGTCCGCAGGCCCACGTGATCGGCATCGACCGCGACGCGCACGCCCTGGAGCGCAGCCGCGAGCGGCTGGCCCCGTTCGCGGAGCGGGTCACCCTCGTGCACGCGGTGTACGACGAGATCCCCGCCGTGCTCGCCGACCTGGGCCACGAACGGGTGGACGGCGTGCTGTTCGACCTCGGCGTCTCCTCCATGCAGCTCGACCTGCGGGATCGCGGGTTCGCCTACGCCGAGGACGCGCCGCTCGACATGCGGATGGACGACAGTGCCGGCCGGACCGCGGCCGACGTGCTCAACAGCTACCCGGTCGAGGAGCTCACCCGCGTCCTGCGCACCTACGGCGAGGAGCGGTTCGCGCGCCGGATCGCCGAGGCCATCGTCCGCGAGCGCCAGCGGGAGCCGTTCACCCGCTCCGCGCGGCTGGTCGACCTGATCCGCGACGCGATCCCGGCCGCGGCGCGGCGCACCGGGGGCCACCCCGCCAAGCGCACCTTCCAGGCGCTGCGCATCGAGGTCAACGACGAGCTGGCCACGTTGCGACGGGCCCTGCCGGCCGCGGTCGAGGCGATCGGCGTCGGCGGCCGGGTGGTGGTGATGTCCTACCACTCGCTCGAGGACCGGCTCACCAAGCAGGTGTTCGCCGAGTACACCAGCAGCGACCTCCCGCCGGACCTGCCCTTCGTGCCCGAGGGCCACGAACCGGCGCTGCGCCTGCTCACTCGGGGCGCGGAGAAGGCGTCGGCCGCCGAGACACGTGAGAACCCCCGTGCGGCCTCCGTGCGGCTGCGCGCCGTCGAACGGGTGCGCGCCGGCAGGGGAGCGGCGGCCTGATGCGCGCACCTCTGGTCACCAGCCACGACGTCGAAGGGGGAGTGGGATGAGCTCGTCAGTCACCCCGGCCAGGAGCCGGGTGCCGCGTCTCGCCGAGGCGGCGGTCGCCAGGGCCCGGCTCACCGTGGTGCCGCGGCACACGAACCGGGTGACCCGGGTGCCCTTCCTGGCCCTGGTGTCGCTTCTTCTCGTGGGCGGCGTGGCCGGGCTGCTGCTTTTCAACACCTCGCTGCAGCAGGCGTCGTTCACCGCCACCGCGCTCGAGCAGCGCGCGAACATGCTCGACGCCAAGGCCCAGGCGCTCCAGATGCAGCTGGCCCGGCTGCAGGCACCGCAGCGGCTGGCCGAGCGCGCCAAGCACCTGGGCATGGTGCCGCCGAGCAACCCCGCGTTCATCCGGCTCTCCGACGGCGCCGTGCTGGGCAAGCCGCAGCCCGCCACGACGACCGAGGACTTCCGGATCGCGCCGCCCCCGGTGGGGAAGCCGGCGGACCTGAGTCCCGCGCCCATCGTGGTGACCGTCCCGCCGTCAACCGACCCCTCGACCAGCCAGGCGGCGGGCGACACGGCCGCAAGCTCCCGGAACGAGCACGCCTCGGCAGGTAGAAAGAAGCCCCATCCGCAGCGGGCCCAGCACCGACGGGCACGGCACGGACAGTCCCAGCACACCCAGCCGCAGGGGAGCGCGCATTGACCCGGAGCAGGCGACCCGACCCGCGGCCGCGGCCGCGGCGACGGCGTCGGTCGCTGCGAGCGTTGCGAGGCGCCAGCCTGCTGCGCCTGCGGATCGGCTTCCTGCTCATCTCCATGGTGGTCTCGGTGTTCGCCGTGCGCCTGTTCGAGCTGCAGGGCATCGACGCCAAGGCGTACGCCGCGCGCGCCCAGTCGGAGGGCCTGGTGCACATCACGCTGCCCGCCAAGCGGGGCACGATCACCGACCGCAGCGGGGTGCCGCTCGCGGAGTCGGTCAACGGCGAGATGGTGGTCGCCGACCCGACGCTCACCGCCGAGCACGCGCCGGCGATCGCGACCATCCTCGCCCACCGCCTGCACCTCGACTACTTCGACATGCTGGACCGGCTGCGGGCCCCGAACACGCAGTTCCAGTACCTCGCCCGCCGGGTGCCCGCCGCCGACGCGCGGGCCGTGGTCAAGGCGATCGACGCGCAGGGCTACGCCGGTGTGACCACCCGCCGCGACCCGATCCGCGACTACCCGGCGCACGACGTGGCCGCCAACATCGTCGGGTTCATGAACGACCAGAACCAGCCCGGCGACGGTGAGGAGCTGGTCTTCGACCCGTGGCTGACCGGCAAGAACGGCCGGGCCACCTACACCGAGAGCGGCGGCAACCGGATCCCGCTCGGGGACAACAGCGTGATCCCGCCGAAGCCGGGCCGCGACCTGACCCTGACCATCGACCGGGACGTGCAGTGGTACGCCCAGCGGGCGCTCGCCGACGCGGTCCGGAGCTCCCGCGCCGACTCCGGCTCCGCCGTGGTGATGGACACTCACACCGGGCAGCTGCTGGCGCTGGCCGACTACCCGACCTACGACCCCAACGACTTCACGGCCGCCGACCCGGGCAGCCTGGGGGCCCGGGCGGTGCGCGACGTCTACGAGCCCGGATCGGTGGAGAAGGTGCTCACCACCTCGGCGCTGCTCGACGCCGGCAAGGTGACCCCGCGCACCAAGATCGTGGTGCCGCCGTTCGTGCGCTCCTCCGACCGCGTCATCCACGACGACGTCGCCCACGGCACCTGGCACCTGACCCTGACCGGTGTGCTCGCCAAGTCCTCCAACATCGGCACGGTGCTCGCCGACCGCCAGTTCAAGCCCCGGCAGCTCTACGACTACCTGCGCAAGTTCGGGCTCGGGGAGCCCACGAACCTCGGCATCAACGGCGAGTCCGCCGGGGTGCTGCCGAACTGGCACGACTGGCGGCAGATCAACCAGGACAACATCGCCTTCGGTCAGGGCGTCGCGGTCAGCGCCGTCCAGATGGCCGCGGCGGTCAACACCATCGCCAACGGCGGGGTCTACGTGTCCCCGAGCATCGTCAAGGGCCGGGCGGTCACCGCCGACGGCCGCGTGGTCGGCTCGGCGACGCAGAGCCGGCACCGGGTGATCAGCAAGAAGGCCGCCGAGCAAGAGACGAAGATGATGGTGGCCGTCACCGGGGACGGCGGCACCGGTCCGATGGCGGCGATCCCCGGTTACCTGGTGGCCGGCAAGACCGGCACCGCGGAGCGGGTCAACCAGCAGTGCCACTGCTACGACGGCACGCACACCGTGTCCTTCATCGGGTTCGCGCCCGCCGACAAGCCACGGTTCCTGGTCTACGTGGTCGTCCAGCACCCTCGCAACGGCGGGTTCGGCGGCAACACCGCGGGGCCGGTGTTCCGCCGGGTGATGACCTACCTGCTGCAGAAGTACGGCGTGCCGCCGACCGGCGCCCGGCCACCCAAGACCCCGCTCGAATGGTGAGCACGGGTACCCTCTCGGCGTGCCAGACGTGATCCCGGTGCGACCGGCCGACCCACCGCAGACCCCCCTGCGGCAGCTCACGGGATGGCTCTCCGACGACCTGCTGGAAATGCGCAACGCCGACCCCGAGCGGGTGGTCACCGGACTCACGCTGAGCTCCAAGGCTGTGCAGGGCGGGGACCTGTACGCCGCCCTGCCGGGCTCGACGGCGCACGGTGCCTCCTACGCCGCCGATGCCGTCGCCTCCGGTGCGGTGGCCCTGCTGACCGATCCCGCCGGCGCCGACACCTGCGCCGAGCTCGACGTGCCCGTTCTGGTCGTGCCCCACCCGCGCGCCGTGCTCGGCCGGCTGGCCGCCCATGTCTACGGCGACCCCGCCGGAAACCTGCGGCTGGTCGCGGTGACCGGCACCGCCGGCAAGACCACCACCACCCGGCTGGCCGAGGCCGCGCTCACCGGCACCGGCACACGGGCCGCCGTGGTGGGCACGGTCGGCACCCGGGTCAACGGCGAGGACATCCCCGGCAGCCTGACCACCCCGGAGGCACCAGACCTGCACGCGCTCTTCGCGGTGATGCGGGAGCGGCAGACCAGAGTCTGCGTGATGGAGGTGTCCAGCCACGCACTCGTGATGGGCCGGGTCGACGGAGTGCGCTACGACGTCGCCGCGTTCACCAACCTCGGCCGCGACCACCTGGACTTCCACGGCAGCGTGGAGGAGTACTTCGCCGCGAAGGCGTCGCTGTTCACCCCGGAGCGAGCCCGGCTCGGGCTGACCAATGTCGACGACGCACACGGGCGCCGCCTGCTGGAGCAGGCCACGATCCCGATGCGGACGTTCTCGCCGTCGGGCGGCGCAGCGGACTGGCGGGCCGAGGACGTGCAGCTGCACCCCGACGGGTCGACCTTCACGGTGGTCACGCCGACCGGCGACCACGTCCCCGCGGCGGTGCAGCTGGCCGGCGACTACAACGTCGCGAACGCCCTCTGCGCCGTCGCACTGGCGGCCGAGGCCGGCTTCGACCCGGTCAGGGTGGCCGCCGGCATCGCGCGGGCGGGCGGGGTGCCCGGTCGCCTCGAGCGCATCGACGCGGGCCAGGACTTCCTCGCCGTGGTCGACTACGCGCACAAGCCCGACGCCGTCGAGGCCGCCGTGGCGGCGCTGCGGCCGGTCACCGCAGGCAGGCTGATCCTGGTGATCGGAGCCGGCGGCGACCGCGACACCGGCAAGCGCCCCGTGATGGGGGAGATCGGCGGTCGCCTTGCCGACGTGCTCATCGTGACCGAC
>DASSKA010000201.1:0-38490 GCA_035690905.1 Nocardioidaceae bacterium
ACAGCTCGTCGGCCCGCCACTGCTCGACCGCGGTGGCGGAGACGATCTGCTGAGCGAGTACGTCGAGGGGGTTGGCCGGCACGCGCAGCGCCTCGATCGCGCCCTCGCGCATCCGCTCCACCGAGACCGCGGTGTGCACCAGATCCCCGCGGTGCTTGGGGAACAGCACCCCGCGGGAGGTCTCGCCGACCTGGTGGCCGGCCCGGCCGACCCGCTGCAGCGCGCTGGCCACCGAGGGCGGGGACTCCACCTGCACCACCAGGTCCACGCTGCCCATGTCGATGCCGAGCTCCAGGCTGGAGGTGGCGACCACGCACGGCAGTCGGCCGCGCTTCAGGTCGTCCTCGATCAGCGCCCGCTGCTCCTTGCTGACCGACCCGTGGTGGGCCCGGGCGATCACCGGCGCCGCGCCGTACGACTGTCCCGACTGAGCCATCACCTGCGCCGGCGGCCCCCCGGTCGCCGACTTGTCAGGCGCCTGACCGGCCAGGGCCGGTCCAGCGCCTGACAACTCGGCGTCAGCGGTGGCGCGGTCGGCGGCGATCTCGTTGAACCGGGCGGTCAGCCGCTCGGCGAGCCGCCGGGAGTTGGCGAACACGATCGTGGAGCGGTGCTCGCCGATCAGGTCGACGATCCGCTCCTCGACGTGCGGCCAGATGGAGGTACGACGGTCGGTCCCGGCCGCCGAGCCCTCGAGGTCCCCGGTCGTCTGGCCGAGCTCGGTCATGTCCTCGACCGGCACCACCACGCTCAGGTCCCAGCGCTTCTCCGCCTCGGGAGCGACCACCTGCACCGGCTGGTGACCGCCGAGGAACCGGGCCACCTCCTCGACCGGACGGACGGTGGCCGACAGCCCGATGCGCTGCGCGGGCCGCTCCAGCAGCGCGTCGAGCCGCTCCAGTGAGACCGCGAGGTGCGCGCCCCGCTTGGTGCCGGCCACCGCGTGCACCTCGTCGACGATCACCGTCTCCACCCCGCGCAGCGCCTCGCGGGCGTTGGAGGTGAGCATCAGGAACAGCGACTCGGGGGTGGTGATCAAGATGTCCGGAGGAGTGGTCGCCAGCCGCCGTCGTTCCGCGGCCTGGGTGTCACCGGAGCGGATGCCGACCGTCAGGTCCGGCGCCGGCTGGCCCAGCCGGGCGGCGGCGTGACCGATGCCGGTCAGCGGGGCGCGTAGGTTGCGCTCCACGTCGACCGCGAGCGCCTTGAGCGGCGAGACGTAGAGCACCCGGCAACGGCGGAGTTTCTCCGCTGGGTGCGGTTCGCGGGCCAGCCTGTCGATGGCGGACAGGAACGCCGCCAGCGTCTTGCCGGAGCCGGTCGGGGCCACCACGAGCGCGTGCCGTCCCGCGGCGATCGCGTCCCAAGCCCCGACCTGGGCGGCGGTGGGCTCCGCGAACGAGGAGGTGAACCAGGCCCGGGTGGGCTCGCCGAAGCCCTGCAGGGCCCGGTCGGCGGAGTCGTTCACGTCACCATCCTGACCCATCGCGCCGACAGGTCGCCGCGGCGTGCTCGGCCGGCGGGGGACCTGAGGATCAGGCGTGCAGCCCGCCGTCGGAGTGCAGCAGCTGGCCGTTCACCCAGCCGCCCTCCTCCGAGCACAGGAAGGACACCAGTGCCGCGGTGTCGGCGGGTCTGCCGCCGCGGCCGCGCGGTGTGGCCGCGGCGATCTGCGCGCGCAGCGCGTCGTCCATCCAGCCGGTGTCGACCGGCCCGGGGTTGACCACGTTCGCGGTGACCCGGAGCTCGGCCAGCTCACGGGCGGCGGCGAGCACGATCCGGTCCAGGGCTCCCTTGCTGGCGCCGTAGGGCAGGTTGCCCACCACCGCGTCGCTGGTCAGCGCGACGATCCGGGCGCGCTCGTCGGGCCCGGGCATCCGGCCGGCCAGCTCGCGGATCAGCAGCCACGAGGCCCGGGCGTTGACGGTGAAGTGCCTGTCGAAGCTCTCCAGGCTGGTGTCCAGCAAGCCCGAGTCGACGCCCTCGCAGTGCGCCATCACCAGTGCCAGGACCGGGCCCAGCTCCTCCTCGACCGCGTCGAACACCTCGGCGGGGGCCGCCGGGTCGGTGAGGTCGGCGGCCACCGCGACGTGCCGGGCGCCGTACCCGCGCACGGCCGCGCCGACCGCCGCCACGTCACCGTCCTGCCGTCCCCAGGGCATGCGGTCGTCGTACGGCGTCCAGTGCGTGGTCGCGACGTCCCAGCCGTCCTGGGCCAGGCGGGTGGCGAGGGAGGCGCCGATGCCGGCGAGTCGGCCGACACCGGTGACGAGCGCGACGGGGCGTGAGGAGGGCACGGACACCAGGATCTCGGACCCGTCAACCAGGTTAGTCCAGCTGGGTCCAGGTGAGGCCGCCGTCGGTGCTGGCCAGGAGGCGTCCGTACGACGTGAGCAGGAACCCGTGGGAGGGGTCGTTGAAACCGGCGTACCGGATCAGCTCACCGCCGCGGAGCCCGACGTCGACGGGCTGGGACCCGGAGGTCCCCAGCAGCACCGCCTGGCGGCCCAGGTAGACCAATGTCGAGCTGCCGTCCCGGGGCGCGAGCTCGGTGCCCTCGCCGAGCGGCACCGCACCGACGCGCTTCCAGGACCGTCCGTCGCGGGAGGTGTAGACGGCCCCGTGCGCATCGGCCTGGCAGGTGGCCCACAGCGAGCCGCCGGTCGCGGCCAGGGCCGCGGTGCCGCAGGGGGAGCGACGGGCCGTCCAGGTGCGGCCGCCGTCGAGGCTGAGCACGATCGCCCGCTCGCGTCGGGCCGTGTCGTAGGCCGCGAAGGCCGGGATACCGCGGGCGACCACGAGCTGGGAGCTGGCGGCCCACAGGCCGGGCGGCAGGTGCAGCCAGGTCCAGGTGTCCGACGAGGTGGAGGTGGCCAGGACGCCGGCCCGTCCGTCGAGGTTCTGGACCAGCGCGTAGACCCGGGAGCCGTATGCCGCGACGCTGTGCACGGTGGTGCCCTCGGGCAAGGACACCTGGTGCCACGAGTGGCCGCCGTCGTGGGTGGACCACAGCGCCCCGCCGTACGCCCAGCCGTCCGTGCCGTCGACCGCGAACCGCACGTCACCGACGGTGTTCGCGGTCTCGTCGTAGAAGTGCGTGGGAGCAGGGGCGCCGACCCGCACGTACTGCGGCATCGCACTGCCGGAGACCACCGCGCACCCGGTGCGGTACACCGGACAACGGATCGAGGACAGCACCCACCACCGGTCGGGCGCGCTGGCGCTGAACGACATGGTGCGTCCGGGGGTCGCGGCCGGCACCTTGGTGGTGTGCAGGAAGGCCTGGTGCTGTTGCGTCGGCACCTGGTGGGGCACCACCGACAGCAGCACGCCGACCACCGTCGCGGCCACGGCCGCGCCCGCCAGCCCAGCCGTCAACGCCATCCGCTGCCGGCGGCGCTTGCGGCGCGCTCCGCTGCGGACCCGCCGCAGGAAGTCGTCCACGTCGGCGGGCGCCCCGTCTGGGGTGGGTGGCCCCGACCGCAGCAGCTCCTCGAGCCCGTCCATCACAGCACTCCCTCGGTCGGCACCAGCTGCCGAAGCTTGTCCATGGCCTTGCTCGCCTGGCTCTTCACGGTCCCCACCGAGCAGCCGAGCACCTGCGCGGTGTCGGCCTCGGAGAGGTCTTCCAGGTACCGCAGCGCGATCACCGCGCGCTGGCGTGGCGGGAGGGCCAGCACTGCCGCCCACACCGGGCCGCGGCGGTCCACGACGGTCCACGGTTCGGTGGGCTGCTCCGGGACCTCGTCGGTGACCCGCTCCCGCCGGAACCGGCGCCACAGCGAGATCTGGCGGTTGACCATGATGCGGCGCACGTAGCCCTCCGGGCTGTCCCTCGACTCGATGCGGTCCCAGTGCAGCAGTGCCCGTTCCAGGGCGTCCTGCACCAGGTCGGCGGCGGCGTGCTCGCTGCCGGTCAGCACCCGGCCGAAGACGAGCAGCTGGGGCAGGCGGGCGCGCACGAAGGCGTCGAAGCCCTCCTGCTCGCGCATCCCCACCCCGATCGTCTCGAGCGGGTACGGCGAGGTGCCCGCCGCCGTACCCACGAGATTCCGCTCCTGCAGCATGCCCGACAAGCCGGACCTGTCGCACCCGAGGACGCCTGAGCACGCGCCGAGGTTGCCTGGCCGGCGCGGAAACCTGAGTGAAATCGGGGGTGGGCCGAGGCTAGGGTCGAACTCGTGCCCGAGATCACCCCCCGGACCGATCCGCGCCCGACCATCGAGCCCGCTCCGGTCGCGGAGCCGATGGTGGCCGCCCACGGCCTCCGCAAGCGGTTCGGCGACTTCGAGGCGGTGCGCGGCATCGACGTCGAGGTCGTCAAGGGCGAGGCGTTCGGCTTCCTGGGCCCCAACGGGGCCGGCAAGTCCTCGACGATGCGGATGATCGCCGCGGTCTCGCCGCCGAGCGGCGGCGACCTGAGCATCCTGGGCCTGGACCCGGCCGCGGACGGGCCGGCGATCCGAGCCCGGCTGGGGGTCTGCCCGCAGGAGGACACCCTCGACATCGAGCTGAACGTGCGCGACAACCTGGTGGTCTACGGGCGCTACTTCGGCATCCCGCGCGCGGAGGTGGCCCGCCGCGCCGACGAGCTGCTGGACTTCGTGTCGCTCACCGAAAGGGCGAAGGCCAAGGTCGAGGACCTCTCCGGGGGCATGAAACGGCGGCTGACCATCGCCCGGTCGCTGGTGAACAAGCCGGACCTGCTGCTGCTCGACGAGCCCACCACCGGGCTGGACCCGCAGGCCCGGCACCTGGTCTGGGACCGGCTGTTCCGGCTCAAGCAGCAGGGCGTCACGCTGATCCTGACCACCCACTACATGGACGAGGCCGAGCAGCTGTGCGACCGGCTGGTGGTGATGGACGGCGGCCGGATCGTCGCCGAGGGGTCGCCGCTGGACCTGATCCGCGCGCACTCCACCCGCGAGGTCGCCGAGCTGCGGTTCGGGGTCGGCGAGCACGACGCGCTGGCCGCGAAGGTGGCCGACCTGGCCGAGCGGGTCGAGGTGCTGCCCGACCGGCTGCTGCTCTACACCACCGACGGGGAGGCCACCCTGGCAGCCGTCCACGAGCGCGGGCTGAACCCGGTGGCCGTGCTCGTGCGCCGCTCCACGCTGGAGGACGTGTTCCTCCGGCTGACCGGACGGACCCTCGTCGAGTGAGCACGCTGACCCACTCACCGGGCCACCTGACGTTGGTGTGGCGCCAGTTCGACTACTGGCTCACCGTCTACAAGCGCACCTGGAAGGGGTCGGTCATCACGTCCTTCGTGATGCCGCTGTTCTACGTGCTCGCGATGGGCGTGCTGCTCGGCGGGTTCATCAAAGGTGGAGTCGGCGGCGCTCCGTCGTACCTCGCCTTCATCGCCCCGGGGCTGGTGGCCGCGCAGGCGATGCAGACCGCCACCGGCGAGGTGACCTACCCGGTGATGGGCATGATCAAGTGGCACCGCACCTACTACGGGATGACCGCGACGCCGCTGCGGGTCTCCGACGTGGTGAGCGCACAGCTGCTGTTCGTGGCGTTCCGGGTGGCGGCGAGCTGCGGGGTGTTCCTGCTGGTGCTCGCGCCGTTCGGGGTGTTCGCCTCCGCGCCCGGAGTGGTGGGGGCGTTCTTCGTGTCGATCCTGGTGGGGCTGGCGTTCGCCGCGCCGATCTTCGCCTACTCCGCGGCGATGAAGTCCGAGGCCGGCTTCGCGGTGATCTTCCGGCTGGTGGTGCTGCCCCTGTTCCTGTTCTCCGGGGCGTTCTTCCCGATCTCCAACCTGTCCGCGCCGCTGGAGTGGGTGGCCCGGTTCACACCGCTGTGGCACGGCGTGGACCTGACCCGGATGCTGGTGCTCGGCACCGTCGACTGGCGGCTCGCGCTGGTGCACGTCGGCTACCTCGGCGCGTTGGCCGCGGTCGGCTGGTGGCTGGCCGGGCGGGCGCTCACGAAGAGACTGGAGCACTGATGTCGGTTCTCTCCGTCGGGCTCGTCGGCCGTCGCCTGGAGGAGCGTCCGCGCGCGACCGCGTGGCGGATGGTGCACCGCAACTTCCTGGCCTACCGCCGGGCCTGGATCTTCTTCCTGACCGGGTTCCTGGAGCCGGTGCTGTACCTGTTCTCGATCGGCGTCGGTGTCGGCCAGATGATCTCGGGCTTCACCTTCCACGGCCAGGTGATCCCGTACGCCGTGTTCGTCGCGCCGGGTATGCTCGCCGCGTCGGCGATGAACGGCGCGATCCTCGACTCGACGTACAACATCTTCTTCAAGCTGCGTTACGAGAAGCTCTACGAGTCGGTGCTGGCCACCCCGATGCGCACCACCCAGGTGGCACGCGGGGAGATCGCCTGGGCGCTGCTGCGGGGAGGGGTGTACGCCGCGGGGTTCCTGGTGGTGATGGCGGCGATGGGCTACGTGTTCTCGTGGTGGGCGGTGCTCGCCCTGCCGGCAACCCTGCTCACCGCGCTGGCGTTCTCCGGGGTGGGCATGGCGCTGACCACGTTCATGCGGTCGTGGCAGGACTTCGAGTTCGTGCAGCTGGCGATCATCCCGATGTTCTTGTTCTCCGGCACGTTCTTCCCGATCAGCGCGTTCCCGGTGCCGCTGCAGTGGCTGGTGGAGTGCACTCCGCTGTACCGCAGCGTGGTGCTGTGCCGGGAGCTCACCACCGGTTCGGTGACCTGGGGGTCGGCGGTCTCGGTGGTCTACCTCGCCGTGCTCGGCCTGGCCGGGCTCGCGGTTGTCTCCCGGCGCCTCGACAAGCTCCTGCTCTCCTAGTACGACGGGCGGGGTCGGTGTGCTAGGAGAGGGCGGCCCAGGCGGCGAAGCAGTCCGGCACGATGTCGTGCATCTCGATCCGCTTGGGCAGCGCGTCGGCCTCTGCCGCGGTGAACCAGCCGATCTCGTGGATCTCGTCGCGCTGCAGCACCGGCTCCCCACCGAGCAGCCGGGCCACGTAGATGATCGCCACGTAGGAGGTCTGGTCCCCGTTGGGGTAGGTGACCCGGCACTTCGGTCCGCCGTACGCCCCGACGAGCCCGACGATCTCCGCGGACAGCCCGGTCTCCTCGGCAAGCTCGCGCAGAGCCGCCTCGGCGGGGCTCTCGTCGGGGTCCATCGCTCCACCGACGGTGGCCCACATCCCGGTGTCCACGTGTCGCGCGAGCAGCATCCGGTGCTGGTCGTCGAAGACCGCGACTCCGGCGGCGGGGGTGAGCAGCAGGTCCGAGCCGATCCGCTTGCGGATCGAGGTCATGTACTCCGACATCGGCATGCCGCCACGGTAGCGGGCAGCGCGCCCGCCGGATGCGGCCGCGGCACGCGCGTCCGCCGTACTTCCCATGGATAAGGGAAGCCTCCCATGGTGAATTCACCATGGGAGGCTTCCCCTTACCATGGCACCCTGGTAAAGGCCCCGCGGCACAGCGCAGTCCGAACAGGGTGAGCAGCACCGGCTGCGGGACGTGGATCCTCCTGGCCAGCGGCGTGAGCACCACGACCCCGATGCCGAGCACGCCGAACAGGAGGGTCTCGCTCATTGCTACCTCCCTCCGGTCGGCCGCCCCCGTGCGGGCCGCGTCAGACGAGGCGGGGCTCTGCCGCGTCCGGCGGCGTGAGCAGCTTCTGGTACCACTCGACGTCGATCCACCTGTCGAACTTGTACCCCACCTCCCGCATCGTGCCCACGTGCTCGAACCCGCACGCCTTGTGCAGCGCCACGCTGCCGGGGTTGGGCTGCGCGACGAGCGCGACCGCGGTGTGCACGCCGGAGTCGGCCATGGTGTCGAGCAGCGCCGGGTACAGCCGGCGGGCGATGCCGCGTCCGCGGGCGGACGGGTCGAGGTAGATCGAGGTCTCCCGGGTCAGGTGGTAGGCCGGCCGCGGCCGGTAGGACCAGGAGTAGGCGTAGCCGACCACGTCGTCGTCGGCGTCGACCGCGACGAGCAGGTGGTCCCCGGGGTGGTTGCCGGCCAGCTTCTGCTGCCAGTACGTCGGAGTGGGCGGCTCCAGGTCGAAGGTGGCGACGCTCGTGGCGACCTCGTGGTTGTAGATCGTCGCGATGTCGCTGAGATCGGTCTCGACGGCGGGCCGGATGACGATGTCGGGGTCCATGGCCGGTCATTCTCCCAGGGGGCGGCCGCGACGCTCGGCGGGTCTCGTGCGGCACGGAACGCCGGTTCGGCGACGTGGGGCGAGCGCCCCGCCCGTCGTACCCTCGTACCTCAGCGGATCGCGAGGGAGAGGGCGCCAACGTGCGGCACACGGAGTTCTGGGAGCGGATGGACCACGCGCTTGGTCCGGCGTACGCCAAGACCTGGGCCGAGCAGCAGGTGCTCGCCGAGCTGGACCATCGCACCGTCAGGGAGGCGCTGGATGCGGGGGAGACCCCCAAGCGCGTCTGGCGGGCGGTGTGGGAGAGCCTCGAGCTGCCAGCCCGGGACCGATGACCGGGCCCCGATGAGAGCGCCCCGGTGACCGAGCCCGGCGCCGGCGCCGGGAGGCGGCTGATCGGCTGGCTCGGCGGCGGTGCCGCGGGCCTGGCGCAGGGCCTGGCCGGCGGGATGCGCTGGCCGGACCACCGGATCCGGGCGGTGCAGCGGCGCACGCTCTGGACGCTGGTCGCGGCGCAGGCGCTGGGCGGGCTGGGCACCACCATCGGCATCGCGGTGGCCGCGCTGCTGGCGGCGCGGATCTCCGGCTCGACCTCGCTGGCCGGGCTGGCGCAGACCTGCCAGGTCCTCGGCGCCGCGGTGGCCTCGTTCCTGCTGGCGCACCTGATGGGCCGGCGGGGGCGCCGGAAGGGGCTGCTGCTCGGGTACGTGCTCGGCAGCGTCGGGGCGGCGCTGTGCGTGGTCGCCGGCGTGGTCGGCTCCTTCGCCACCCTGCTGGCCGGCGCGTGCCTGCTGGGTGCGACGACGGCGGCGAACGGCCAGTCGAGGTACGCCGCCACCGACCTGGCCAGGCCGGCCCAGCGGGCCCGGGCGCTGTCGACGGTGGTCTGGGCGACCACGATCGGCGCGGTCGCCGGGCCGAACCTGACCGGGGTGGCCGGCCGGCTGGCGCTGCACGTGGGGATCCCGCGGCTGACCGGGCCGTTCGTGGTGGCGCTGGTCGGGATGCTGCTGGCCGGTGCGGTGATCGGGCTGTTCCTGCGCCCCGACCCGCTGCTGGTTGCCCGCGAGGCCGCCCTCGCTCATCGGCCGGTCGCCCGGTCCGGTCCGCACTGGTCGCGGGTGCTGGCCGTGGCGCGGGAACGTCCGGGGGTGGCCGCCGGAGTCGCTGCCCTGGCGCTGGGGCATGCGGTGATGGTTTCAGTGATGGTGATGACCCCGCTGCACATGAGCAAGGGGCATGCCGGGCTGGAGATCATCGGAATCGTGATCAGCGTGCACGTGCTGGGGATGTACGCGTTCGCGCCAGTGGTCGGCTGGTCCGCGGACCGGTTCGGCCGGCCTCGGGTGCTGATGGCCGCCTCCGTCGTACTGCTGCTGGCGCTGCTGCTCGCCGGCACCTCGCCGATGGGCGCCTCGTGGCGGATCGGCGCCGGGCTGTTCCTGCTCGGGGTGGGCTGGTCGATGAGCACGGTGGCCGCCTCGGCGCTGCTGTCGGAGTCCGCCCCGGACGCGGTGCGCACCGACGTGCAGGGTGCGGCCGACCTGGTGATGGGGCTGGTCGCGGCCGCTGCCGGAGCCCTGGCCGGACTGATTGTCGGCGTGCTCAACTACGCTGCGCTGACGCTGTTCGCCGCGCTGCTGGCCGCGGGCGTCGCGACCGCTGCCGAGGTGGCCAGGCGTACGGCGGGCCCGCGTCCCGCGGAGGACGAGCCGGTCACCTGGTGACCTCGGCGTGTCGGCACCCGCATCGAACAACTGTTCGGCATAGGGTGGTGGGCACAACTCCACAGGGCGACACGGCCAGACCGAAGCTAGTCAGCGTTGTCCCCAGCCCTGGAATCGGGGCTCGTAAAACTGTCGGAAGGCTTGTTTAGTGTCGCTGTCGACCAAGAAGGCTGCAGGATCCGCGAGCAAGCGGACGAACGGACGGATGAGTTCTATGCCCAACAGTGCAACTGGCGGCGGAGACCGGGGAAAGGCGCTCGACGCGGCGCTGGCGAACATCGAGCGCCAGTTCGGCAAGGGCTCCGTGATGCGGCTCGGCGACGAGACGCGGGCCCCGCTCGAGGTGATCCCGACCGGGGCGATCGCCCTCGACGTCGCGCTCGGCATCGGCGGGCTGCCACGCGGCCGGGTGGTGGAGATCTACGGTCCCGAGTCGAGCGGAAAGACCACGGTCGCGCTGCACGCGGTGGCCAACGCGCAGCGGGGCGGCGGCATCGTTGCGTTCATCGATGCCGAGCACGCCCTGGACCCGGAGTACGCCCGCGCCCTCGGCGTGGACACCGACGCGCTGCTGGTCTCCCAGCCGGACTCCGGTGAGCAGGCGCTCGAGATCGCCGACATGCTGGTGCGCTCCGGCGCGCTGGACCTGATCGTCATCGACTCGGTTGCCGCACTGGTGCCGCGCGCCGAGATCGAGGGGGAGATGGGCGACAGCCACGTCGGCCTGCAGGCGCGGCTGATGAGCCAGGCGCTGCGGAAGATGACCGGTGCGCTGAACGGGGCCGGCACGACGGCGATCTTCATCAACCAGCTGCGGGAGAAGATCGGGGTCATGTTCGGCTCGCCCGAGACCACCACCGGGGGACGGGCGCTGAAGTTTTACTCGTCAGTCCGGCTCGATGTGCGCAGAATTGAGACACTGAAGGACGGGCAGGACATGGTCGGCAACCGGACTCGGGTCAAGGTCGTCAAGAACAAGGTCGCGCCTCCCTTCAAGCAGGCCGAGTTCGATATAATGTATGGACAGGGGATCAGTCGTGAGGGGGGTTTGATCGACGTCGGGGTGGAAGCGGGCCTGGTTCGCAAGGCCGGAGCCTGGTACACCTACGAGGGGGATCAACTTGGACAGGGCAAGGAGAACGCGCGGAGCTTCCTCCGCGACAACCCGGACCTGGCCAACGAGCTGGAGAAGCGAATCCTTGAGAAGCTGGGGGTGGGACCGCAGGTAGATGAGCAGCCCGCGGAGCCGACCAACATCGACTTCTGACTCACGTGAGTGAACCCACGGGTCACCGCCCGTCTGGTCCCTCCCTCCCAGGGGACCAGACGGGCGGTTCTTCATCTCCGGTTCCCGCCGACGCCCCCGAGCCCCTCGGTGAGCCCCCCGCCGACGTCCCCGAGGACACCGCCGTCCTCGGCCCGGACGCCGACGCCGAGGAGGTGGCCCGCAAGATCCTCCTCGACCAGCTGACCGGGCAGGCGCGCAGCCGGGCGGAGCTGGAGAGCAAGCTGGCCAAGCGGCGGGTCCCCGACGAGGTCGCGGAGCGGCTGCTGGACCGGTTCGAGGAGGTCGGCCTGGTCGACGACCGGGCCTTCGCCCGCTCCTGGGTGCAGTCCCGGCAGGCCGGCCGCGGGCTGGCCCGAAGGGCGCTGGCCCACGAGCTGCGCCGCAAGGGCATCGACGATCAGGTCGCCCGCGAGGCGCTCGACGAGGTGGACCCCGACGATGAGGTGGAGGCGGCCCGCACGCTGGTGCGCCGCAAGCTGCGGTCAGTGCAGCGGCTGGACCAGACCACCGCAGTGCGCCGGCTGAGCGGGATGCTGGCTCGCAAGGGGTACCCAGCCGGGGTGGCCTTCCGGGTGGTCCGCGAGGAGCTGGACGCAGCCGGCCTCGAAGGTGCCGACGAGGACATCGACCTGCCCTGACCGGTCGGCGCTCCTTCGCCACCGGTCCACTGAGCACGAGCGCCGTACCCACGCATGCGGTTCATCGCCCGACGCCTCCCGATCAGGAGTCCGGCCATGATGACCGTGGACATCTCGAGAGTGCCCATTCGGGGACAGCCATGCCGTGCCGACCCCGCGAAGATCAGCAACCCGGGCATGCTCAGCGGCGCTCTCTCCGGGTTTCTTGACCGCGGGGACCCCGCGACCTAGCCTCAAATCACCGAACCGCCCGGGCAACCGGGCACTGAGACCGACCATGAACCCGGCGCACGGCCGGTACGCGCAAGACCTGGCTACATGTTGCGGACCGACGGACCTGTCGCCACTCCCGGCGCCAGTCCGTCTGGCGACCCCACCTGACCAGTCCTGGCGCCCCGAGGGACAGGAGCTGCGGGAATGGACCCAACGGCCCTCAGTCCGGGCGTGACGACCCCGCCCATGCTCGCTGCACTCGGGCTCGACGTGCTGCTGGCCGTGCTGGTCACCGTCGTGGTGCTCGGGCTGGCCGGCGCGGTGCTCGCGCTGCTCGGCCGACAGCGTGCCGCCCGCCGCGAGCACGACCTGCACCGCGACCTGCAGGAGCAGCGGCTCGACATCGAACGCCGCGAGCACCGGCTCACGGAGCGCGAGGAGCGCCTGGAGGCTGGCCTCCGGGCCATGGACCAGCGATCGAGGGCCCTCGACGCCATGCAGTCCGAGATCGACGAGCGTCGCGCCGAGCTGCTGGACCTGGAGGCCGAGCGGCGGGCGGTCATGGAACGGGTGGCCGGCCTGTCCGCCGAGGACGCCCGCCGCCAGCTCGTCGAGTCCATCGAGAACGACGCGAAGCGGACCGCCGCGGTGATCGCCCGCGACATCGAGCGCAGCGCCCAGGACGAGGCCGAGTCCCGGGCCAAGCGGATCCTGGCCACCGCCATCCAGCGGCTGGCCACCGACCAGACGAGCGAGTCGGTGGTCTCCGTCGTACACCTGCCCAGCGACGACATGAAGGGCCGGATCATCGGCCGCGAGGGCCGCAACATCCGGGCCTTCGAGCAGACCACCGGCGTCAACCTGGTCATCGACGACACCCCGGGGGCCGTGCTGCTGTCCTGCTTCGACCCGGTCCGCCGCGAGGTGGCCCGGCTGGCCCTGGAGGAGCTGGTAGCCGACGGCCGGATCCACCCCAGCCGCATCGAGGACGTCCACGAGCGCTGCGGCGTCGAGGTGGAGCGGCTGTGCCTTCGCGCGGGGGAGGACGCCGCGTTCGAGATGGGCATCACCGATCTGCATCCCGAGCTGGTGGCCACGCTGGGCCGGCTGAAGTTCCGCACGTCGTACGGCCAGAACGTGCTCAAGCACCTGGTCGAGTCCGGTCACGCCGCCCGGCTGCTCGCTCACGAGCTGGGCGTGGACCCGACGCTGTGCGTGCGCGGCGCGTTCCTGCACGACATCGGCAAGGCGCTCACCCACGAGGCCGAGGGGTCGCACGCCATCGTCGGGGCGGAGCTGGCTCGGAAGTACGGCGAGGGCGACGACGTCGTGCACGCCATCGAGGCGCACCACAACGAGGTCGAGCCGCGCACCGTGGAGGCGATCCTCACCCAGGCCGCGGACGCGATGAGCGGCGGGCGGCCGGGGGCGCGGCGGGAGTCGTTGGAGGCGTACGTCGAACGGCTGCACCGGCTGGAGGAGATCGCCCTGTCGAAGCCGGGAGTCGACAAGGTGTTCGCGATGTCCGCCGGTCACGAGGTGCGCGTCATGGTGCTCCCCGACCAGATCGACGACCTGGGCGCCCAGGTGCTGGCCCGGGACCTGGCCAAGCAGTTCGAGGAGGAGCTCACCTACCCCGGGCAGATCAAGGTGACCGTGATCCGCGAGTCGCGGGCCACCGAGACGGCGCGCTGAGCGCCGCCGGGGCCGAGCTCCCGCGCCTGCGCCTCAGTGCCGCAGGATGGTGGCCACGAAGCTCCGCGCCCGCTCGGTGCTGGGCTTCTCGAAGAACGCCTCCGGACTGCCCTCCTCGACGATGCTGCCGTCGGCCATGAACACCACCCGGTCCGCGGCGGTCCGCGCGAAGCCCATCTCGTGGGTGACCACCACCATGGTCATCCCGCCGCGGGCCAGGTCGGTCATCGCGTCGAGAACCTCCTTGATCATCTCCGGGTCCAGAGCGGAGGTCGGCTCGTCGAACAGCATCACCTTCGGCTGCATGATCAGCGCCCGGGCGATCGCCGCCCGCTGCTGCTGGCCGCCGGAGAGCAGGTGCGGCAGCTTGTCGACTTGGTCCGCCAGGCCCACCCGGGTCAGCAGCTCCCGCGCGGAGTGTTCCGCCTCCGCGTGCCCTCGACCCCGGACCCGCAACGGGCCGAGCATCACGTTCTCCAGCACGGTCTTGTGGCGGAACAGGTTGTAGGACTGGAACACCATCCCCACCTCGGCGCGCAACCGGGCCAGCGCGTGTGGGTCCTCGGGCAGGGGCCTCCCGTCGATGCGGATCTCGCCAGAGTCGATCGGCTCCAGCCGGTTGATCACCCGGCACAACGTGGACTTTCCGGAGCCGGAGGGGCCGACCACGACGACCACCTCGCCGCGTCGTACTGAGAGATTCACATCCCGCAGCGCCTGCAGCTCCCCGTACCATTTGTTGACACGCTCGAGGACGACGAGCGGAACCGGCGCGTCCTCGAGCCCGTGCACCTCGCCCGACGTGGTCATGGGAGCAACGTAGCGAGTCGGTACGACGGACCGCCCGCTGACCGGCTCGCGACTCTCGGCCGAGCGGGGCGACCGTGTCCTCGATGGAAGGGATCAACGTGGCCCGGAAGAACCCCCTGGACAAGATCGCCGAGAAGGCGCTGAGCTCGATCAAGGATCCGCGAAGCACCGCGGACCGGCTGTACACCCAGGCCAAGGGAGCCGGCTCGACGGCCCGGCAGGTCGCCGACCGGGTCGGGCGGACGGCGATGGCCAAGGCGGCCGAGACCGCCGGGACGCTCTCCGAGCGCCGCGCGGCCCGGCGCGCCGGACGGCGGGGCCCCGGGCTCCGGCCGGTCCCGGACGTCAACGAGCCGGCCGGGCCGGTCCAGGACTTCCAGCGGACCGAGCCTGCTCCGGCCGAGCCCGCGCGCGCCGAGCCTGCTCCGGCCGAGCCCGCGCGCGCCGAGCCGACACCGGCCGAGCCGACCAAGCAGCCGGAAGCCACTGAAGAGGAGCCGCCGGGCGCGTCGACCTCGGTGCAGCCCACCGCTCAGCAAGAACCGGCCGCACCCGCGGCTTCGGCCTCGCCGGCCACTCCGGCGGATGTCGCGAAAGCGGTCCAGAAGAACGGTTCGCCGAAGCCGACTGCCGGCACGGGCCCCGGCGACAAGCTGCCTCCGCGCAAGAAGACCGAGCCGTCGAAGCCCGCGGCGAAGAAGTCGAGCAGCAAGAAGAGCGGCTCGGCGGCCAAGAAGAGCGCAAGTACGGCGGCGTCCAAGAAGTCGACCGGTTCGACCAAGAAGTCGACCGGTTCGACCAGCAAGTCGACCGGGTCGGCGAAGAAGAACGCCGGCGGGTCCACCGCGAAGAAGCAGACCCCGCCTCCTGCCACAGACGCCTAGCAGCACACCCGCCGTACCGAAGGACAGGAGATTCTCCCCGAAACGGCCCTCAGCCCCTCGATTCGGCGGGGAATCACCTGTCGTTCGGCGCGGACGGTGCCCTGGTCGGCGGCCCGGGGGAGTCGCGGCCCTCAGCATGGTCCCGGAACGCGCCCTGGGAGCGACACCGGAGCGCTATGGGCACCATCTGGCGATGGCGCTCCGGTGTCTCACCAGCCGGAGAGGCGCGCAGTTCCGGCCGCGGCCTCGGCCCCCTCCGTCGTACCTCACCCGGAAAACTGTCACTCCACACGCGACGTGAACCATGTGCGGCACCGGTTTCCCAGGTTCACCTGAAAGACCTGGGGACCGTGGGGTGAAGCCGCGGCAAGAGCTGGGCGCCACGTACCCTTGACGGGTCATGAGCCCGAACCGCACCATGCCCGCCGCGCAGGAAGCGCCCGAGCGGCAGCCCCAGCCCGAACAGCGGCAGCCCGACCCGGAGCAGCGGCAGCCCCAGCCCGAACAGCAGCAGCCGCGGACCTACGAGGTCCGCACGTACGGCTGCCAGATGAACGTCCACGATTCGGAGCGGCTGTCCGGCCTGCTCGAGGACGCCGGCTACCGACCCGCCCCCGAAGACGAGCAGGCCGATGTGGTGGTGTTCAACACCTGCGCGGTCCGCGAGAACGCCGACAACAAGCTGTACGGCAACCTCGGTCACCTGGCCCCGGTCAAGGCCAGCCACCCCGGCATGCAGATCGCGGTCGGCGGTTGCCTGGCCCAGAAGGACAAGGCGCAGATCACCGCCAAGGCGCCGTGGGTGGACGTGGTCTTCGGCACCCACAACATCGGGTCGCTTCCGGCACTGCTCGAACGCGCCCGGGTGCAGCAGGAGGCCCAGGTCGAGATCCTGGAGTCGCTGGAGGTGTTCCCCTCCACGCTGCCGACCAAGCGCGAGTCGCCGTACGCCGCCTGGGTGTCGATCAGCGTCGGCTGCAACAACACCTGCACGTTCTGCATCGTCCCGAGCCTGCGCGGCAAGGAGAAGGACCGGCGCCCCGGCGACGTCCTGGCCGAGATCCGCGCGCTGGTCGCCGAGGGGGTCTGCGAGGTGACCCTGCTCGGGCAGAACGTGAACACCTACGGCGTGGAGTTCGGGGACCGGTACGCCTTCGGCAAGCTGCTCCGCGCCTGCGGCGAGATCGAGGGCCTCGAGCGGGTCCGGTTCACCAGCCCGCACCCGGCCGCGTTCACCGACGACGTGATCGCCGCGATGGCCGAGACCCCGAACGTGATGCCGCAGCTGCACATGCCGCTGCAGTCCGGCTCCAGCCGGCTGCTCAAGGCGATGCGCCGCTCCTACCGCCAGGAGAAGTACCTCGGCATCCTCGACCGGGTCCGGGAGGCGATGCCGGAGGCGGCGATCACCACCGACATCATCGTCGGCTTCCCCGGCGAGACCGAGGAGGACTTCCTCGAGACCCTGAAGGTGGTCGAGCGCGCGCGGTTCGCGCAGGCGTTCACGTTCCAGTACTCCAAGCGTCCTGGCACCCCCGCCGCCATCCTCGAGGAGCAGGTGCCGCGGGCGGTGGTGCAGGACCGCTACGAGCGGCTGGTCGCGCTGCAGAACGACATCGCCTGGGCGGAGAACCGGCGGCTGGAGGGTACGACGGTCGAGCTGCTGGTCGCCGAGGGCGAGGGCCGCAAGGACGAGCAGACCCAGCGCCTGTCCGGCCGGGCCCGCGACAACCGGTTGGTGCACTTCACTCCCGTGGACCAGCACGGCGCCCCGCTCGCCGTACGCCCCGGAGACATGGTCGAGGTGACCGTGACGTACGGCGCGCCGCACCACCTGGTCGCCGACGGTCCCGTGAAGGCGGTACGACGGACCCGGGCCGGCGACGCCTGGGAGGCCCGGACCAGCACGCCCCAGGACAACGGGGTGCTGCTCGGGCTGCCCACGGTGGGTGTGCCCGAGCCGACCGAGGTCACCGGCGGCTGCGCGCTCTGAGGCCGCCTAGGACCGGTGCACCATCACCCGCAGGTCCTGGCGGCTGACCTCGAGCACCATGCCGTTGGAGATCCGCTCCCAGCGCGGCCCGAGCGGTTCCCAGCCGTCCGAGGCCACCGTCACCGCATCCTCACTCACCCGGAACATCAGCTCGTAGGTCGCGGTTCCGGCCTCCGGCCTGGGCGGCGCGGTCTCGTCCCAGTAGGCGAAGGCGTAGAGCGCCTGCTGGGTCAGCAGCAGCGCGTTGAGCGAGACCAGCTGGTCGCTGAGCTGCCTGATCCGCTCGGCGGTCGAATGCAGCGCCTGGACCGGGCCCTCGTCGTGCATCGCGGCCAGCACCATCCCGAAGTACCGCTCGCTGTCGGTATCTCCCTCCGGTGGCCGGCCACCGCGCTGCAGCAGCTCGCCCTCGACCTTCGTGGACGGGGAGAAGAAGCCGTTGTGCGCGAACGCGACGCTCCCCGCGGCGAACGGGTGGGTGTTGCGTTCGTCGGGGACCATGCCCTCGGACGCCCTGCGCAGGTGCAGCACCGCCGCATCCGTGGACGCCTCCTTGGCGGCCGTCCAGAACTTCTCGCTGCCCCGGGCGGCCTCAGGAGCCTTGGCCACGACCAGGTCGTCGTGGGCGTCCCAGTAGGCCATACCCCAGCCGTCGCAGTGGATCGAGGACAGCGCGGCGAACGGCTCGAGGTCGCTCGACAGGGTGTCGGTGAGGGGAGCGGCGGTGTGGGAGACGACGCCGAGCAGACGGCACATGTGTGTTCAGGCCCTTCATGGTTGGTCGGGTTCCGGTGGTCAGCGGCGCGAGCACCGGTCAAGCCGTGGGCGCCAGCCCGGCTTGAGGAGCGGTCGTCAGCTGGGAGTCCTGCGTGGTGCGGGGCCCGGCGCCGCCCGGCCGACGGCTGAGCCGGCGCTCCACCCAGCCGGCCAGCCGCCCGAGCAGGAAGTTGATGACGACGTAGATGACGGCCACGATCACGAACGTCTGGAACAGCAGGTGGGTGCGTGCGGTGAGGAAGTCGCCTTGGTGCATCAGCTCGGGGTAGCTGACCGCGTAGCCGAGCGTGCTCTCCTTCAGCACGGTGACCAGCTGCGCGATCAGGCTGGGCAGCACCAGCCGGGTCGCCTGGGGCAGGATGACCAGGCGCATCGACTGCCAGTACCGGAACCCGATCGCCTCGGCGGCCTCCGACTGGCCCCGGTCCAGCGCCTTGATGCCCGCCCGGAAGACCTCCGCGATCACCGCCGACATGACCAGGACGATGGGGACCACGAGCTTCCAGAACACCGGCAGGTTCACGCCGTACCGGGGCAGCGCCAGCAGGAACGCGTAGATCAGGAGCAGCAGCGGGATCGAGCGGAACAGCTCGATGTAGCCGGTGGCCACCATCCGGACCGGTCGCCGCGTGGACAGCCGCATCAGCGCGAACAGAGCCCCGAGGGGGAACGCCAGCACCGCGCTCATCCCGGTGGCCTTGAGGGTGCCCAACAACCCTCCGCCCAGCACACGCAGGTAGGGCACCGTGGTGAACGCCTGCCAGCGGTACGCCTCGAGCTGGCCGTGGTCGCCCAGCTGCTTGAGGGCAGCCGCGACGATGATGACCAGGATGACGACAGAGGCCACCGTCACGATCTGGATGCGGCGCCGGGCCCGCGGCCCCGGCGCGTCGAACAGGACCCGGTTCGCCGTGCTCATGCGCGCCTCCGATCCAACGTCTGTGAGCGAGCGGTCATCGCTTGATCGCCAGCCAGCGCTCGAGCCGGCTGCCGACCGTCCCGCCAGCCAGGGCGATGACCAGGTAGACCGCTCCCGCGAACAGGAAGCAGACCACCGCCTCGGCGTACTTCAGGTTCAGCTGCTGGGTCCGGTTGGTCAGCTCGGCGACACCGACCGCGGCGGCGAGCGCCGAGCTCAGCAGCACGCCGATGAACACGTTCACCAGCGGCTGCACCATGGCCCGGAACGCCTGCGGCAGTACGACGAACCGCAGCACCTCGACGAACGAGAAGCCGATCGCCCGGGCGGCCTCGGCCTGGCCCACCGACACCGAGTTGATCCCTCCGCGCATCGCCTCGCAGGTGAACGCGGAGGCCGACAGGGCCAGGCAGATGGCTGCCGAGGCGAACAGCGGGATGGTGACCCCCGCGTCCGGGAGCCCGAAGATGAACAACACCAGCAGCGAGAGCAGCGGGATGTTCCGGAAGAACTCCACGTAGGCCGAGCCGATCACCCGCAAGGGGGTGATCGGCCCGACCCGGCAGACCGCCAGCACGGTGCCGAGCACCAGCGCGCCGACGAAGCCGATCACCGTCAGCCCCAGCGTGAACAGCACGCCCTGCATCAGGAACCCGAAGTGGGTGACGATCAGGTGCACGGCAGCTCCTCTCGTGCTCGGTAGCGGTGTCGGTGGATGGTGATGCGGATACTGGTGGGGCGGCCCGTCAGGAGCCGGGGACCGAGCCGATCTTCGGCGGCGTCGGCGCCTTGCCCTTCACCACGGTGCCGATGGTGGCCTTGTAGAGCTTGGCCCAGTCGCCGCTGGCGAAGATCTTCTTCAGGAACGCATTGACGAAGGGCTTGGCACCCGACTGCTTGTTCAGGCCGATGCCGTAGGGGTCGACCGTGAACGGGTCACCGCCGACGACCTGGACCGCCGGGTTGCTCAGCGCGTCACCGAGCAGGATGCCCTGGTCCAGGACGTAGGCGTCGGCACGGCCCTGCTGCACCGCGGCGACACACTGGGCGTCGTCCTTGAACAGCAGCACGTGGGCCTTGGGAGCCAGCTTGTGCACCGCGAGCGCGGCGGTGGAGTTGCTCTCGGTGGCGACCGTCTTGCCGTTCAGGTCCTTGACCGACGTGATCGAGGTGTTGCCCTTCTTGACCATGATCGAGTCGCCGGACTGGTAGTACGGACCGGCGAAGTCCACCTTCTGGGCGCGTTCGGGGGTGATCGAGTAGGTCGCGAAGACCGCGTCGACGGTGTTGTTCTGGAGCATGGTCTCCCGGGTGTCCACCGAGGTGATGGTCAGCTTGGTCAGGGCCTTCACGTCGGTCTTGCCGGTGATGTAGTGCGCGAGCATCTGGGAGAGGCCGGCGTCGAAGCCGGTCAGTTCCCCGGACTTGAGGTCGCGCAGCGAGAAGAGCGGACCGGAGTCGGTGCCACCGACCTTGAGGTAGCCCTGCTGCTTGATCTTCTTGGCCCACGCATTGGCGTTGATCTCGCTGTCGGAGGCCACCGGCCCTGCGGTGATGATCTTGTTGTAGGCACTGAGGTGGCCGCCGGCCCCGCCACCGTCGATCGGCGGGGCGCTCGCGGAGCTGCTGCTGCACGCGGACAGGGCCACCAGGGCGGCCGCGGACAGGCCGGCCACGGCCGCCGTACGGCGGCGGCGCACTGAGCTGAGTAGGGACATGGAAGGTTTCCTCCTGCAGGGGTGGGGGAGCAGCGACGCGTCAGTGCGCCAGGATCTTGGACAAGAAGTCGCGAGCACGCTCGGACTGGGGATTGCTGAAGAACTCCTCGGGGGTGGACTCCTCGGCGATCCGGCCGGCGTCCATGAACACGACCCTGTCCGCAGCCTGCCGGGCGAAGCCCATCTCGTGGGTGACCACCAGCATGGTCATGCCCTCGCGGGCCAGCTCGGTCATCACGTCGAGGACCTCTTTGATCATCTCCGGGTCGAGCGCCGAGGTCGGCTCGTCGAAGAGCATCACCTTGGGGCGCATGGCCAGAGCGCGGGCGATCGCGACGCGCTGCTGCTGACCCCCGGACAGCTCGCTGGGGTAGCTGTCCTCCTTGTTGTCGACGCCGACCCGCTTCAGCAGCTCACGCGCCTTGGCGGTGGCCTCTGCGCGGCTCAGCTTGCGGATCCGGGTGGGCCCCATGATCACGTTCTCGAGGACCGTCTTGTGGTGGAAGAGGTTGAAGGACTGGAAGACCATGCCGACGTCGGAGCGCAGCGTGGCCAGCGCCTTGCCCTCCTCGGGCAGCGGGACGCCGTCGAGCGTGATCGAGCCGCCGCTGATCGTCTCGAGGCGGTTGATGCACCGGCACAGCGTGGACTTGCCCGAGCCGGACGCGCCGACCACCACGACCACCTCACCGCGGTGGATGTCGAGGTTGACGTCGTGCAGAGCCTGGAAGTCGCCGAAGAACTTGTCCACGTTCTGGATGCGGACCAGTGGCGCGGGAGCCGCGCCGGTCCGCACCCCGTTCGCGCTCTGCTGATCTGCCATGGACAGGAAACTAGGGCGAGCTCGGTCAAAAGCACCAATAGAGACAGAAGTCACATCACAAGCAATTGTTTATGATTCGGCGTGCTCGATCCCCGCCAGCTGCAGCTGCTCCACGAGGTTGCCCGCACCGGTTCCTACTCGGCTGCCGCCCGCGAGCTCGGCTTCAGCCAGCCCGCGATCAGCTACCAGATGAGGCGGCTGGAGCAGGCGGTGGGCACGCAGCTCACGGTGCGGGTCGGCAGGGCGATGCAGCTGACCCCGGCCGGGACGGCGCTGCTCGCGCACACGGAGAGGATCCTGGCGGCGGTCCGCGCCGCTGAGAACCAGCTGGCTGAGCTCGCGGACGGGGGCGCCGGCACGGTGCGGCTGGCCGCCTTCCCCTCGGCGTGCGCGACCCTGCTTCCGACGGCGATGGCCGCGCTGCGCCGAAGCAGCCCGAAGCTCGAGGTGCGCCTGGTGCAGGCGGAGCCTCCCCGCGCCAGGGAGCTGGTCCGGCGCGGTGCGGCCGACGTGGCGCTGGGCTACCACTACCCCGACCTTCCGGCACCCGACTTCCCTGCCGGGGAGGCCGGGCCGGAGCGGCAGGAGCTGCTGGTCGAAGACATCCACCTGGTGCTGCCGATGGACCATCCGGCCGCCTCGCACAGGCTGGTCGAGGTCGACCGGTTGTCGGACGCGACCTTTCTGGTCGCGAGCCCGCACTTCGAGGCTCGGCTGCAGGCGCTGGGGGCGGCGGCCGGGTTCACGCCCAAGACCTTGAGGATGGTCGACGACTACGTCGCGATGCAGGCGCTGGTCGCGGCCGGCTTCGGGGTGGCGCTGGTCCCGGACCTGGCGATGCGTGCGCATCGTGACCCGCGGATCGTCACGCGCACGCTCGAAGGCTGGCCGCGCCGGCACGTCCGGCTGGTGTATTGGCCGGACATGCTGCGGGTCGAGCCGGTGCGTGCCCTGGTCGGCAACCTGGTCGCCGCCGCGGAGGGAGTCAGCAGCCGTACGCCATGATGGCCGGCACGCTGCCGGCGCGGAGCGCGTCCAGCACCTCCAGCTCGTGCGGCACGACCGGGTCGGGCAGGGCGTCGAGCCGGAACCAGCGCAGGTCGGCGCACTTGTCCGGCTCGAGGATGGCCGGCTCACCCACCCACGAGCCGGCGGAGAAGAAGTAGTCGACCCGCTGGTCGACCGGTGCGCCGCCGGGCTGGAGGCGGTGCATCGCGCACAGCGGCGTCAGCCGGACGTCGTTGATGCCGAGCTCCTCAGTCGCCTCCCGAGACGCGGCGTCGAACACCGACTCGCCTTCCTCGACGTGCCCAGCGGCCGCCGCGGCCCAGAAGCCGTCCCGGAAGCCGGTCCCCTTCCGCAGCTGGAGCAGCACCTCGGTGGCGCTGCCCTCGCCTCGCACGAAGAACACGTAGATCGCGGGCACCACGGCGAAGCTCATGACGAGGACCCTAGTCCCGGCGCCGGGGCCGGCCCCGCAGCGCGGTGAGTCCAGACCCCCGCTCCCGCGAGGCGAGGGGCCGGCTCCCTGGGGTCGGTCTAGCCGAGCGCGCCCACCAGCTCCTACGCCGTGGTGGGCACGGGGGCCTCCTGGGGCCTAGGTGCCGTGCGAGTGTCCGGGGTTCCGCTTCGGGTCGTGCGCCTGCGGCGGGACCTCGGCGGGGTTGTCCTCGCCGACGGTCCGATCCACGCCGGACCCCTTGCCCTCGTCGGGCGGGCGGTCCTCGGCGGACTGCGGACGCCGTTCCGGGGACTCCGGCAGGTCGGTGCCGCCGGGGAAGGTCTCCGTCTCCCCGCTGGTGCTGGCGGCGGTGGAGAACGCCGTACCCGTGCCCTCGACGCCGTGGTCGGTGCTGCGGTCGCCGCCGAGCGGGCCGGGCCGCTCGCTGCTGACCCCCATGCCACCCTGCAGCCGCTGCGGGCCGCCCGCGTTCGGGTTGGCCTCACCGGCGGGGTCCGGGGCGTTGGCCGGGGCGGACTCCTCGGGCGACTCGGGCTCGTCGTCGTGCGCGCGTTCGGGATGCTGCTCGGAAGCCAACAGACGCCTCCTCAGGGCTCGAGGACCGGGGACACGGCGGTACCCGACCCCCGTGGGACCAAACGGACGCCCACCCGCCAGACTCGGCACATGCCCGCACCCATCGTCGCCGTCGTCGGCCCGACCGCCTCGGGCAAGTCCGACCTGGCGATCGCGCTGGCGCTGCGGCTCGGCGGGGAGGTGGTGAACACCGACTCGATGCAGCTCTACCGCGGCATGGACATCGGCACCGCCAAGCTCACCGAAGAGGAGTGGCGGGGCGTGCCGCACCACCTGCTGGACGTCCTCGACGTGCACGAGCCGGCCACGGTGGCGGAGTTCCAGGCCGCCGCCCGCGGCGTGATCGAGGACTGCCGGGCCCGCGGCGTGGTCCCGGTCCTGGTGGGCGGGTCGGCGCTGTACGTCCGGGCGGTGCTGGACCGCTTCGAGTTCCCGGGCACCGACCCCGCCGTACGCGCACGTCTGGAGGAGGAGCTCGCCGAGCTCGGGCCCGAGGCGCTGCACCGGCGGCTGGTCGAGCTGGACCCAGAGGCCGCGGCGCGGATCATCCCGACCAACGGACGCCGGGTGGTCCGCGCGCTGGAGGTGGTGCAGATCACGGGCCGCCCGTTCAGCGCCAGCCTGCCCGAGCACGAGTTCTTCTTCGACCACACGCACCTGGTCGGCATCGACATCCCGCGCCCGGTGCTCGACGAGCGGATCGCCGCGCGGGTGGAGCGGATGTGGGCGGCCGGGTTCGTCGACGAGGTACGACGGCTTGCCGGCGCCGGCCTGCGCGACGGGCGTACGGCGAACCGGGCACTCGGCTATCGGCAGGTGCTGTGCTACCTCGACGGGCAGATCAGCGAGGAGCAGGCCAAGCAGGACACCGTCTCCGCGACCCGGCGGTTCGCGCGGCGGCAGGACAGCTGGTTCCGCAAAGACCCGCGGATCGGCTGGGTGGCCTGGGACGACCCGGACCGGCTGGGCCGCGCGCTGGAGACGGTCAGTGCCGGTTCAGCAGGAAGGTGAGCACGATCCCGGACAGCACCAGGGAGATGAACGCGCCGTTCGCGGGCGAGGCCAGCAGCAGCGGAGCGCAGAGCAGCAGCAGCACGTCGAAGCCGCGGGCCAGGCTCCCGAACAAGGAGGTGGGCACCGCGCCCATCGGTGAGGACACCAGCGGCTTGAGGTAGTCCGGCGGGGCGGCGGTCATCCACCGGGTCACCGCGGTCAGGGCGGCGACCCCCAGCGCGGCGGCCACCCAGAACGCCGTGCCCCACGTCGTACCCCCGATCGCCTCGTGCACCGCCGGCGCGGTGGCCAGCCCCCAGACCACCAGCACCACGGCCGGCACAGCCAGCGTCGCGGAGCGCACCTCCCAGCGCTCCAGCGGCAGGCAGCGCATCAGCCCGGGGGTCCGGCTGAGCACCCGCAACGCCGAGCACAGCCCCAGCCCGGCCAGGAACCCGGTCAGGCCGATGAGCAGCACGAGTCCCTCGCCGACCTCCAGCCGCGCGCCGAGGTAGGGCACCACGAGCGCGGCGGCCGGCACCACCACGGTCTGCGGTGAGCGGCGCAGCCGGACCAGGTCCCGCCAGACCAGTGCCGCGGCGCCCTTCGGCCCGCCGCGGTGCGGCCGGACGGTGCTGCGGGCCAGCCAGCGGCGGGACACCAGGATGTCGTAGACCAGCGCCAGGTCGAGGGTGGCCAGTGCGCCGGACAGGCTGGGCACCAGTGACCCGCCCGGGGTGAGCCGGTCGCGGTGGATGCGCGGCAGGTCGGCGAACGCGCGGACCGCCGATCCGACCGCGAGCGCCCCGGTGACCACCAGCACGGCCACCCAGGCGGCGGAGAACCGCTGCTGCGGCGCCGGGCTCGGCAGCACCTGCAGCACCAGCGCGACCACCGCGGCCCACACCAGCCCGGCGACCAGCCAGGTGGCGACCTTCGCGGCCGGCCCGCCGCGAGCCTGTACGACGGTGGTGAGGGTGACCGTGCACAGGCAGACGGCGGCCACCGAGATGGCGAACGCGGCGATCGTGCCCGCGGAGAAACCGGCCAGCGTGCCGACCACGGCGGCCAGCGCACCACCGACCACGAACGCCGCGGCACCGGTGCCCGCCAACCGGGGCAGCAGCAGCGTGCTGCGGTCGACCGGGGCGGACAGCAGCCAGGTGCCGATGGCGGGGGAGACCAGCATCGGGCCGAACAGCCGGGCCACGCCGAGGCACACCGCCACCTCCACCCCGCCGAACAGCCACGGCAACACGTCCCGGGCGGTGGTGCAGGCCGGCGTCGTGCAGAGGGCACCGCTGGCGTTGCGCAGGTTGAGGATCACGCTGATGCCCATCGAGCCGAGCATGACGGCGGCGAACACGGCGATGTACGCGTCGCCGATCGCCTCCGCCAGCGACAGCTCGCCACGGCCGCGGCGCCAGTGCCGGATCTGGCCGCGCAGCTCGCGGACCTCGGAGGGACCTTTCACCCGAGGTCGACCACGTCGTCGACCACGGCCTCCACCAGGGCCCGGTCGTGGCTGGCCAGCAGCACCCCGAGGCCGGCGGCCTTCTCCGCGGTCAGCCGCTCGGCGAGCCAGTCCAGGCCGGCCCGGTCCAGCCGCTGCTCGGGCTCGTCGAGCACCAGCAGCCTTCTCGGCCGCACGAACGCGCTGGCCAGCGCGAGCCTTCGGCGCTGCCCCGACGACAGCGTGCCGGGCAGCTGCGCGGACTGCGGCACCAGCCCGACCTCCTGGAGCACCGCGTCGACGACCGCCTCGACGTCCTCGACCCGGTGCGCCTGCGCGAACAGGTCCAGGTGCTCGACCACGCTCAGGTCGGGGAAGAAGTCCATGTCGTCCATCACCACGGCGAGGTCGCGGCGGATCTTCGGGGAGCGCTCGTCGACCTGGACGCCGTCCAGCTCCACGGTGCCCGCCGTCGGCCGGTCGGCCCCGGTGATGCAGCGCAGCACCGTCGACTTCCCGGCGCCGTTGCGGCCGGTCAGCGCGGTCGCTCTGCCCGCGCGCACGTCGAGGTCGAGGTTCGCGACCACGTCGACGTCCCCGAACCGGCGGCGCAGCCCGCGCACGCGCAGCAGCGGCGGCTTCGGGGGCATGCGCTCAACTTATCGGGGTGCGTGCCGGCGGCTCCGACGCGGTCAGGCCACCGCGCGGCCGGCCCGCGCGGGGCCGGTGTTGTCGAGCACCTCGAGCAGGAACACCGCCGCGTCGCACCCGGTGCAGCAGAACTCGCCGTCGGTGATGGGCAGGAACACCTGCTCACTACCGCAGTCGGCGCACTGCGCCCACACGCCCTGCAACATCAGCAGCTCGGATGCGTTCTCCATGAGCCTGAGACTGCCAGACGCTTCGGACATTTTCGGTCAGCCACGCCCGCGACCCTGCCGGCGGTAGCCTGACCGGGTGGGCGAGCGCTTCGCATTCGGCAAGGGGCACGGCACCGAGAACGACTTCGTGGTGCTGCCGGACCCCGATGGCGGCGTGCACGGCGACCTCGATCCGGCGCTGGTCCGGTGGCTCTGCGACCGCCGTGCGGGCATCGGCGGGGACGGGGTGCTGCGCGCGGTCCGCTGCGAGTCGTACGACGACCCTTCCGCTGTGGCCGCCCGGGGTTCCGCCGAGTGGTTCATGGACTACCGGAACTCCGACGGCTCGCTGGCCCAGATGTGCGGCAACGGGATCCGGCTGTTCGGGCGGTACCTCGCCGAGCATCACGGCGTCGACACCAGCCGGCCGCTGCCGGTCGGCACCCGCGACGGGGTGAAGACGCTGCGCTTCGAGGCCGACGGCCAGATCACCGTGGACATGGGCCGGCTGCGGCTGCTGGGGGAGACCAAGGTGTCGGTCGGCTCGCGCAGCTGGCCGGCCACCCGGGTCAGCGTCGGCAACCCCCACGCGGTGGCCTTCGTCGAGACGCTCGCCGACGCCGGGACGCTGGCCGAGCCTCCGTCGTACTCCACGGCGGACTTCCCGGAGGGCGTGAACGTGGAGTTCGTGGTACGACGCGGCGCCCGCCACCTGGCCATGCGGGTGCACGAGCGGGGCTCGGGCGAGACCCGGTCCTGTGGGACGGGCGCCTGTGCGGTGGCCGCGGCGGCGGCAGCCGTTACGGACACCGGCGACGTGTGGCGGGTGGACGTCCCGGGCGGGACGGTGACCGTCACGCTCACCGAGGAGGGCACCGCGCTGCTGACCGGGCCGGCCGTGCTGGTGGCCCGCGGCGAGGTGGACCACTCCGTGGTTTCGGGGCCGGGTGCCTGAGACGCCGCCGACGGGGAACCGGGCTGCCGTGGGTAATTGGCTCGCCGGGGGAGCTCGGGCGTGCCACCATCGAGGCCACAGGCGGGCTCGGGAATCCTCCCGGGCCGCACGACGTTCTTCTGGGTGAATATGACCAGTTCTGAGAACACGAACCGCTGGGCGGACGAGACGGCTGACGTGACCCCCGAGGAGACCCGGGGGTTCGAGCCCGACCCGGACCGCCCGTTCGACGTACTCCCCGACGAGACCGACGACCTCGCCGAGACCGACGAGTCCGACGACTGGGAGTCCGGCTACGCCGAGGACGGCGCCGACGACTGGGACGAGCAGGACCCGGAGGGCGGCGACCTCGACCTGGCCGAGCGCCACGCGCTGCGCCGGGTCGTCGGGCTGTCCACCGAGCTGGAGGACATCTCCGAGGTCGAGTACCGCCAGCTCCGCCTGGAACGGGTGGTGCTGGTCGGGGTGTGGACCGACGGATCGGTCGGCGACGCGGAGAACTCGCTCGCCGAGCTCGCGCTGCTCGCGGAGACGGCCGGGTCCCAGGTGCTCGACGCGCTGTACCAGCGGCGGCAGAACCCGGACCCCGCGACGTTCATCGGCCGCGGCAAGGTGGCCGCGCTGCGCGAGATCGTGCAGGCCTCCGGTGCGGACACGGTGATCTGCGACGGCGAGCTGGCCCCCTCTCAGCTGAGGAACCTCGAGGACCGGGTCAAGGTCAAGGTCGTGGACCGGACCGCGCTGATCCTGGACATCTTCGCCCAGCACGCGAAGTCCCGGGAGGGCCAGGCGCAGGTCGAGCTCGCCCAGCTCAACTACATGAAGCAGCGGCTGCGCGGCTGGGGCGGCAACCTGTCCCGCCAGGCCGGTGGCCGGGTCGGGTCACAGGGCGGCGGCATCGGTGGCCGTGGTCCCGGTGAGACCAAGATCGAGACCGACCGGCGGCGGATCAACACCAAGATCGCCAAGCTGCGCCGCGAGCTCGCGCACATGCGCACCACCCGCGACACCAAGCGGTCCGAGCGCAGGCGCAACCAGGTGCCGTCGGTGGCGATCGCCGGCTACACCAACGCGGGCAAGTCCTCGCTGCTCAACCGGCTGACCAAGGCCGGCGTACTCGTCGAGGACGCGCTGTTCGCCACCCTGGACCCCACCACCCGGCGGGCCACCACGGCCGACGGGCGGGAGTACACCCTCAGCGACACCGTCGGGTTCGTCCGGCACCTGCCGCACCAGCTCGTCGAGGCGTTCCGCTCCACCCTGGAGGAGGTCGCGGACGCCGACCTGATCGTGCACGTGGTGGACGGGTCCCACCCCGACCCGGAAGGCCAGCTGGTCGCGGTGCGGGAGGTGTTCGCCGAGATCGGCGCCGACCAGGTGCCCGAGCTGGTGGTGATCAACAAGGCCGACGTCGCCGACCCGATGGTGCTCGCCCGGCTGCGGGCCCGCGAGCCGCACTCCGTCGTGGTCTCCGCCAAGACGGGGGAGGGCATCGAGGACGCGCTGGCCGCCGTGGAGAAGGACCTGCCGCACCCGAGCGTCGAGTTCGAGGCGCTGCTGCCCTACGAGCGCGGGGACCTGCTGAGCAAGATCCACTCGGGGGGCGAGGTGGACTTCCTCGAGCACACCGGCGAGGGCACCGTCGTACGCGGCCGGGTGCACGCCGACCTGGCCGGCCAGCTGACGCCGTACCTCACCGCCTCCGTCTGACTGCGCGCACCGATGTCGGTGCGCCAACCGCGATCCCCACTTCGCGTCATGCAGGCGCTCGCGTCGCCGACCACGGTGGCGCACCTGCGGCCGCGGGTGGAGGACGAGGTGGTCGAACCGCTGATTCCGGAGCGGATCCGCCGCCGACCCGGTCGCCGTCAGACGCTGAGCGGGCCCTGGCTACTGGTTGCTGGAGGCCTTGCCGCCCTTGCGGCCGGCCTTCTTCTTCTGCGCGGTCGTGCCGCCCTGGGAGCTGTTGCCTCCCGAGCCGCTCTTCTTGCCCCCGCGGGAGGAGGAGCCCTCGGAGTTCGCGATCTTGGCGGCACGTTGCTTCGCATCGTGGCTCCACATGCCGCGTGCGCTGAACGACGTCCGGTCGCTCCGGCACCTGGCGGCTACGGGCCGCCGGGGCGGCACGCGTGCCTGGGCCAGTGCCAGCGTTGGGCAACGGCCGAGGGGACGGTGACCGGGCAGCCGTTGCCGGCCGAGCCGACCTCGAAGACGCGCCAGGTGTCGCCCTTGTGACGGGAGAACAGCAGGTAGGAGCCCTGGTCCTGCACCGACATCTGTGCCTTCATGGAGTCCTGCCTCGGCACCAGTGCGGCCGCAGCCCAGTAGGTGTGCGTGGTGAAGTCGTAGGCGTAGTAGGTCGTGGAGCGCTCCACACCGGCGAACCCGGAGGCCGGCACGTGCAGCGTGGCGGCGGCCGCCGTGACGAGCTGCCGCGCCAGTGCTCCCGTCGGCACCAGGTCCTCCGTGACGTCACCGGTCGGGGTGGGCACGGGCGCCTGGATCTGCAGGGTCGGCGGCGAGTCCGCGCCGTTCCCCGAGCAGCCGGTCAGGCCCGCGGCCACGAGGATCAGCGCGAGAGTCGGAAGGGTGCGCACTCCCCGGACTGTACTCAGGTCCCGACGGGCTGAGTTTGAGGACCGGGCGCTCGGGTAGCCAGCCCTCGTGGAAGCCACCATCACCCTCGCCGTCGATGGGGAAGAACGCCGGCTGAGCATCGACACCCGGACCACCCTGCTGGATGCGCTCCGTGACCGGCTCGGAAACCCGAGTCCCAAGAAGGGCTGCGACCATGGCCAGTGCGGCGCCTGCACGGTCCTGCTCGACGGCCGGAGGACGCTGTCCTGCCTCACCCTCGCCGCCGCGCATGACGGGTCGCAGGTGATGACCGCTGCCGGGCTCGGCGAGCACGGCGAGCTGCATCCGGTGCAGCAGGCGTTCATCGACCACGACGGGTTCCAGTGCGGCTACTGCACTCCCGGTCAGGTCTGCTCCGCAGTCGGCATGCTCGCCGAGGCGGAGGGCGGGCATCCCAGCTACGTCACCGAGGACCTCGAGTCCGACGTGGTCCTCGACGACGACGAGATCCGGGAGCGGATGAGCGGGAACATCTGCCGGTGCGCGGCCTACGTGAACATCGTGGCCGCGATCCGGGAGGCGGCGCAGTCCGGCTCTGCCGCGGAGCCCGGGGCTCCACGCGAAGGCGAGGCGGTCGCGTGAGGCCCTTCGAGCTCGAACGGGCCGCCGACGTCCACGGTGCGGTGGCCACCGTGGCAGGCCGACCCGGTGCGACGTACCTCGGCGGCGGCACCAACCTGGTCGACAACATGAAGCTCGGCGTGGAGCGCCCGGACCTGTTGGTCGACGTCTCCCGGCTGCCGCTGGACGAGGTCACCGAGCTGGACCACGGCGGCCTGCGCATCGGGGCCGCAGTGCGCAACAGCGACCTGGCCGCGCATCCGGTGGTACGACGGGACTTCCCGGTGCTGGCGCGCGCACTGCTGGCGGGCGCCTCGGGGCAGATCCGGAACTCGGCGACCACGGCGGGCAACCTGCTGCAGCGGACCAGGTGCGTGTACTTCCGGGACGTGAGCACCCCGTGCAACAAGCGGGAGCCGGGAAGCGGCTGCTCGGCGCTGGACGGGTACACCCGCTACCACGCCGTCCTGGGCGCCTCCGAGCACTGCGTCGCCGTGCACCCCTCGGACATGGCGGTGGCGCTGGCCGCGCTCGAGGCCGAGGTGGTGGTCGTGGGCCGGGACGGGGAGCGGCGCATCCCGCTCGATCAGTTCCACCGGCTGCCCGCCGACCATCCGGAGCGCGACACCATGCTGGAGCACGGGGACCTGATCACCGCGGTCGAGCTGCCGCCGCTGCCGTTCGCGCGCCGGTCGACCTACCGCAAGGTGCGCGACCGTGCGTCGTACGCCTTCGCGCTGGTCTCGGTCGCAGCGGCCCTCGACCTGGAGGACGGCCGGGTGCGCGCGTCGCGGATCGCGCTCGGCGGCGTGGCGCACAAGCCGTGGCGGGCGCGCGCCGCCGAGGACCGGCTCCGCGGCCACCGGGCCACCGAGGAGACCTTCCGGGCCGCGGCCGAGGCGGAGCTGGAGCAGGCGAATCCCCTGCCTGGCAACGGTTTCAAGGTGCCAATGGCTCGCAACACGATCGTGTCGGTGCTCCGCGAGCTGGCCGTGGCCCGATGAGGGCGCGGGCGATGGGGACCGCGGTCCCGCGACAGGACGGACCTGACAAGGTGCGCGGCACCGCGACGTACGCCTACGAGCAGCAGGTGGAGCGTCCGACGTACCTCCACGCCGTGCAGGCCACCGTGCCGCGCGGGCGCATCGTGGACATCGACACGTCGGCGGCGGAGGCGCTGCCCGGGGTGGTGGCGGTGCTCACCCACCGCAACGCGCCGAAGCTGGCCGACACCGACGACCGCGAGCTCGCGGTGCTGCAGGACGACGTGGTGTCGTTCCGCGGCGAGCTGATCGGTGCGGTGATCGCGGAGACGCCGGAGGTGGCGCGCGAGGCGGCCGGTCTGGTGCGGATCCACTACGACACCGGGCCGCACGACACCGTGTTCGGCACCGGCCGCGACGACTTCTACGACCCCGCCTCGGTCGACGACGGGTTCGGCGGGAACGCCGACGAGGGCGATGTCGAGGCCGCACTGCGCGAGGCCGAGGTGGTCGTCGACCAGACCTACACCACGCCGCGCGAGCACAACAACCCGATGGAGCCGCACAGCTCCATCGCGGTCTGGTCGCCGTCCGGGGACGGGCCGACGCTGACGCTTTACGACTCGACGCAGGGCGTGCACGTGGTGCGCAGCACGATCGCGCCGGTGCTCGGGCTGCCCGAGGACGAGGTGCGGGTGGTTGCGCCGTACGTCGGAGGTGGGTTCGGCTCGAAGGGGCTGCCGCACGCGCACAACGTGCTGGTGGCGATGGCCGCGCAGCTCACCGAGGGGCGGCCGGTGAAGTTCGCGATGACCCGGCAGCAGATGTTCGCGCTGGCCGGCTACCGGACGCCGACGATCCAGCGGATCCGGCTCGGCGCCGGTCGCGACGGGCGGCTGACCGCGCTCTGGAACGAGGTGTACGAGCAGAGCTCCACGGTCAAGGAGTTCGACGAGACGTCGGGGATGGTCTCGCGGTACATGTACGGCGCGGGGAGCCGGCGCGTGCAGCACCACATGACCCGGCTCGACGTGCCCATCTCGTCGTGGATGCGGGCGCCGGGCGAGATGCCGGGGATGGTCGCCCCGGAGATCGCCATCGACGAGCTCGCGTGCGCCCTGGACATCGACCCGATCGAGCTGCGGCTCTTGAACGAGCCGCCCTCGGACCCGAAGACCGGCAAGCCGTGGTCGGTGCGCCGGCTGTCAGCCTGCTTGCGTGCCGGTGCGGACCGGTTCGGCTGGTCCGCTCGGCAGGCGCCGGGCGCTCGGCGTGACGGCGACTGGCTGGTCGGACTCGGGGTGGCCGCGTCGACGTACCCGATGAACCTGACGCCGGGGTCGGCCTGCGAGGTGTCGTTCGGCGCGGACGGCTGCTACGCGGTGCGGATCGGTGCGGTGGACATCGGGACGGGGACGTGGACCGCGCTGGCCCAGGTGGCCGCGGATGCGTTGGAGGTGCCGCTGTCCGACGTACGCCTGGAGATCGGAGACACCTCGCTGCCGTCGGCGACCGTCGAGGGCGGCTCGTCCGGCCTGGCGTCGTGGGGGTCCACCGTGGTCGCCGCGGCTCGCGCGTTCCGGTCCGAGCACGGGCCTTCGCCGGCGCCCGGGGCCTCGGCCCGCTGTTTGATGCCGTCGAACCCGCTCGAGGAGGAGTACTCCATGCACTCCTTCGGCGCGCAGTTCGCCGAGGTGCGGGTGCACGTCGACACCGGCGAGGTCCGGGTGCCGAGGATGCTCGGGGTGTTCTCCGTCGGGCGGGTCGTGAACCCGGCGACCGCGCGCTCGCAGCTGATCGGCGGGATGGTGTGGGGGCTGTCGGCGGCGCTGCTCGAGGAGGGGTACTTCGACCACCACACCGGGCACGTCGTCAACCAGGACCTGTCCGACTACCACGTCGCGAGCAACGCCGACGTGCTGGACGTGGACGCGATCTGGCTGGACGAGTCCGATCCGCACAGCAACCCGATGGGGCTGCGCGGGATCGGCGAGATCGGCATCGTCGGCTCGCCGGCTGCCCTGGTGAACGCGGTCCACAACGCCACCGGGATCCGGGTCCGCGACCTGCCCATCACCCCGGACAAGCTGCTCCGCTGACCCGGGCCACCTGGTCTAGAGCGAGCGCCGGTTCGGCGCTGCGCGAGCTCCGGTTCGGCTACTTGATCTCGGAGCGCGCCAGCCGCCACAGGCCGACCAGCAGCGGCAGCGCCACCCAGATGGCCACGGCCACCCCGAGGTGCGCCCAGCCGTCACCGGCGACGGAGCTGCCGCTCTGGAAGGGCCGCTCGGCGGAGTTGAGCGACGCCCACGGCTCGAGGTGCTCGTGCATCCACGGCACGATGTTGGAGATGATCGTCCACACCGTCGGCAGCGCGAAGAACCCGACGATCGCGGCCGCGGAGTTCATGATCACCATCGCGAAGCCGAAGCCCTCCAGCAGCGCGATCAGCTGCAGCATCCCCGAGTTGCGCAGGCCGGCCCAGGTCATGTCCCAGTGGTTCGGGATGTCGCCGTGGAACGCCCCGGCCAGCAGCGTGCCGATCGCGCCGAAGGCGAGCGCGACGAGCACCGCGGCCACGGCGTACACCAGGCTCGTCGCGAGCTTCGCGGACACCACCCGCGACCGGCGCGGCTCCAGGGTGTAGGTCACCAGCCCGGTGCGCTGGCTGCGCTCGCCGGTGACCAGCAGGATGGCCAGCACCGGCAGCAGCACCCCGGTCGGGATGTTCATCATCCCGAACATCTGCCCGAAGGTCAGGTTGCGCGGGTCGCTCCAGATCAGCATCGCCCCGGTGATCAGCGCGCTGATGATCACGATGCCGAGCACCAGCCAGAACCCCGCCCGCGTGTCGACCATCTTGCGCATCTCGATGCGCACCAGCCGGACCCAGGGGATCCCCGGCGCCTTTGAATCGACGGTGACGGGGGCGGCGATGGTGGCGGTCATACGGCGGCTCCTTCGAAAACGGACTCACGCTGGGTGTCGGAGGTGAGCTGCAGGAACATCTCCTCCAGGCCGGCGGTGCCGGCCGGCCGCAGCTCCAGGAGTACGACGGACGCGGCCGCCGCCGCCCGACCGACCTCCTCAGCCGAAGCACCGGTGTGCAGGCCGCCATCCGGCGCCGGTGTCGCGGAGAGACCCGCGGCGGCCAGCGCTGAAAGCAGCAAAGACGGGGAAAGGGGCCGGACGTAGGTGCCTGCACCCTCGAGCAGCTCGGCCTTGGAGCCGCGGGCCACGATCCGGCCGCCGCCGATCACCAGCAGGTCGTCGGCGATCACCTCCACCTCGTGCAGCAGGTGCGAGGACAGCAGCACGGTCCCGCCCTGGTCGGCGTACTCCCTCAAGAGCCCGCGCATCCAGTGGATGCCCGCCGGGTCGAGCCCGTTGGCCGGCTCGTCGAGGATCAGGATCTTCGGGTCGCCCAGCAGCGCGTGCGCGATGCCGAGCCGCTGCCGCATGCCGAGGGAGTAGTCGCGGACCCGGCGCCGGGACTCGGAGGGAGTGAGGCTGACCAGCTCGAGCATCTCGTCGACCCGGCGACGGGGAAGCCCCATGGTCAGCGCCCCGAGGGTGAGCACCTCCCGGCCGGTGCGGCCGGCGTGCTGCGCCGAGGCGTCGAGCAGCACCCCGACCTGCCTCCCGGGGTTCGGGATGTCGTGGTAGTGCCGACCGGAGATGGTCGCGCGCCCGGAGCTGGCCGGGGTGAGGCCGGCGATGACCCGCATGGTGGTGGACTTGCCCGCGCCGTTGGGGCCGAGGAAGCCGGTGACGGCACCGGGCCGGCAGACGAACGAGACGTCGTCGACGGCCAGGAAGGTGCCGTACCTCTTGGAGAGTCGGTCTACTTCGATCATGAAGAGAAGCCTTCTGTGTGCGCGCGGAAGTCGCTATCGGGTATGCGACGGGTTGCACCCTGAGCCGGAACCCTGGGCCGACTCAGGGTCGACTCAGGGGTGGTTCCGGAGGCCCGGGTGGAGCGACGACCCTACCTGGGGATCGGCGCGGCCGCCGGGAGAAAGAACCGGCTAGGGTGCTGCGGTGTCCGTGACCTCCGCCCGCGCCTCCGTGGAGGAGGTGCTGTCCAGGGCGGTGGACACGCTGGGCGGGCAACACCGGCCCGGCCAGGTGCAGATGGCCCAGGCCGTGGAGCACGCCCTGGCCGAGGGCGAGCACCTGCTCGTGCAGGCCGGCACCGGGACGGGGAAGTCGCTGGCCTACCTGATCCCCTCCTTGCTGCACGAGCACCGGGTCGTGGTGGCCACGGCCACCCTGGCCCTGCAGCACCAGCTGGTCGAGCGGGACATCCCGGCGCTGCTCGAGACCCAGGTCCACGGGAAGCGGTTGGGCGCCGACGCGTCGTACGCCGTCTTGAAGGGCCGCTCCAACTACGCCTGCCTGCACCGGATCCGCGAGGGCGTCCCCGACGACCAGGGCGTGCTCGACCTCGACGTCGGGTCGATGGGCACCGAGGTGGTCGCGCTGCGCCAGTGGGCCGAGGAGCAGGCCGAGGCGGGCGGCGCCGGTGACCGCGACTCCGCGCCCAAGCACACCGACCGGATCTGGCGGCAGGTCTCGGTCAACCACCGCGAGTGCCTCGGTGCGGCGAAGTGCCCGTACGGTGTCGAGTGCTTCGCCGAGCGGGCCAAGGAGAAGGCCGCGCACTCCCAGCTGATCGTCACCAACCACTCGCTGCTGGCCATCGACACCATCGAGGGCGTGCCGATGATCCCCGACTACGACGCGGTGGTCGTCGACGAGGCGCACGAGCTGTCCGCGCGGGTCACCCAGGCCGCGACCGACGAGCTGTCCGCGCCAGAGGTGGAGCGGGCGGTACGACGGGCGCGACGGTACGTCGAGTCCGCCGACGGGACCGGCTCGGAGGCCGATGACCTGGCGGACGCGGCCGATGCGCTGCGCGACGCCCTGGAGGACACTGCGCCGGGGCGGCTGGACGCGCTCCCCGGCGCGCTGAGCAGCGCGCTCGCCCTGGTCCGGGACGGCACCCGGGCGATGCTGTCCGCGTTCCCGAAGGATTCGGGTGCTGACCCGGAGGGGGACGCCGGAAGGACCCAGGCCCGCGGGTGGCTGCAGGAGATCTTCGCGAACGCGGAGCGGATGGCCGCCAACGCCGAGGGCGACGTGCTGTGGCTGGCCGAGCGGGACCGGGTCCGGGGCGGGAACCGGCTCTGCGTCGCGCCGCTGCAGGTGTGGGGGCCGCTGCGCAACAAGCTGATGCGCGAGAAGACTGTCGTGCTCACCAGCGCCACCCTCAAGCTCGGCGGCGACTTCGACGCGCTGGCCACCAGCATCGGGCTGGTGCCGGGGGAGCGGGTCGACCACTCCTCCGAGCCGGCCTCCGACCTGGACCGCGACGAGGCCGGCCACGCTGTCTCCGGGACCGACGAGCCGCTGGCGTGGCGGGGTCTCGACGTGGGCTCGCCGTTCGACTACGCCCACCAGGGCATCCTCTACGTGGCCCGGCACCTCCCGCCCCCAGGAAGGGATGGGCTCGGCCCGAAGCAGATCGACGAGATCGTCGAGCTGGTCGACGCCGCGAACGGCCGCACGCTCGGGCTGTTCTCCAGCCGGCGGGCCGCCGAGGCGGCCGCGGAGGAGGCCCGCAAGCGGCTGCCGCACCTGACCATCCTGGCCCAGGGCGACGCGCAGCTGCCCGAGCTGGCCCGGCTGTTCCTGGAGGACCCGGCGACCTGCCTGTTCGGGACGCTGTCGCTGTGGCAGGGCGTGGACGTGCCGGGGGAGACCTGCCAGCTGGTGCTCATCGACCGGATCCCGTTTCCGCGCCCGGACGACCCGCTGATGTCCGCGCGCGCCAAGGCGGTCGACGCCGCCGGCGGGAACGGGTTCATGCGGGTGTCCGCGACGCATGCCGCGCTGCTGCTCGCGCAGGGGGCCGGACGGCTGATCCGGTCGACCAGCGACAGGGGCGTGGTCGCCGTACTCGACCCCCGGCTGGTGACCGCGCGGTACGGCGGGTTCCTGCGCGCGTCCCTGCCGCCGATGTGGTCGACCACCGACCCCGGCGTGGTGCTCGCCGCGCTGCAGCGGCTTTCTGCCCCCTGACCTGCGAGCTCGTTGCCCGTTCCCCGCGCCGCCCGTACCGTTTGACGCAGGGGTTGGCCGACAGGGCGCTGGGGATGGACAGGGATCGCTCACCACAGGTACTCGGCGCCGCACTGGCGATCGGGTGGATGGTCGTGCTCGTCGCGGTGGACATCGCGATCCCGGACGCCAAGATCGTGCTCACCTCGTTCTTCTCGGTGGCGCCGCTGGTCGCCTGCGCGCTGCTCCCGCCGGTGACCACCGGGGCGATCGCGGCGGTCTCCGTCGGGCTGACCATCGCCTCCGGCGTCTGGGACGGCATCTGGGGGCGGGGCCAGCAGACGATCCGGATCCTCGACGTCGCC
>DASSKA010000202.1:0-7552 GCA_035690905.1 Nocardioidaceae bacterium
CACCGCCTGTGACGTGGAAGGCCGGGACCACGAGGCGGCGCCCCTGTGCTGGAACTGTGGTGCCCCGGCGAGAGTGGTCGCCCGGCCAACCGTCCGGCGGTGATCCCGGTGCACTGACCGGTCGGCCGTCGTACGACGGAGGCCCCAGGCGGCACATCCCGTGCCAAACTGGCACCTCACACGCTGGGTGAACCGTGCGAGGTGACGGTTTCCCATGTTCACCTGGGGAAGGGGATGCGATGCACGTCCGCGTGACCGGGCCCCGCGTCGACGGCGCGGAGCGGATTCTCACCGACGAGGCGCTCGCCTTCGTGGCCGACCTGCAGCATGAGTTCGGGGCTCGTCGCGACCAGCTGCTGGCCGCCCGTTGTGCCCGCCGCGAGGCGGTCGCCGCCGGCCAGCCGCTCGACTTCCTGCCCGAGACCCGGGACGTCCGGGAGGCCGACTGGGTGGTCGCGGAGGCGCCGGAGGACCTGACCGACCGGCGCGTGGAGATGACCGGCCCGTGCGAGGCGAAGATGACCATCAATGCGCTCAACTCCGGGGCGCGGGTGTGGCTGGCCGACCTCGAGGATGCCAGCACGCCGCACTGGCGCAACGTGGTCGGCGGGCAGGTGAACCTGTACGACGCGGTCCGGCGCGACATCTCCTACACCTCACCGGAGGGGAAGACCTACGCGCTTGGTGAGGGCAGGCTGGCCACCATCGTGATGCGCCCGCGCGGCTGGCACTTCGACGAGCGTCACCTGCTCGTCGACGGCCAGCCGGCGATCGGCGCGCTGGTCGACTTCGGGCTGTACTTCTTCCACAACGCCGCCGAGCTGCTCGCCCGGGGCAGTGGCCCGTACTTCTACCTGGCCAAGACCGAGAGTCACCTCGAGGCCCGGCTCTGGAACGACGTGTTCACGTTTGCCCAAGCCAGGCTGGGGATTCCGCACGGTTCGGTGCGCGCGACGGTGCTGATCGAGACGATCCCGGCGGCGTTCGAGATGGAGGAGATCCTCTACGAGCTCCGCGAGCATGCCTCCGGCCTGAACGCCGGCCGGTGGGACTACCTGTTCAGCATCATCAAGTACTTCCGGGACTCCGGCCCGTCGTACGTCCTCCCCGACCGCAACGCGGTCACGATGACCGCGCCGTTCATGCGCGCCTACGCGCAGCTGCTGGTGAAGACCTGCCACAAGCGCGGTGCGTTCGCGATCGGCGGGATGGCGGCGTTCATCCCCAGCCGCCGCGACGAGGAGGTCAACGCCCGCGCGTTCGCCAAGGTGCGCGAGGACAAGGAGCGCGAGGCCGGCGACGGGTTCGACGGCTCCTGGGTGGCGCACCCGGACCTGGTGCCCGTCTGCCAGGAGGTCTTCGACAAGGCGCTCGGTGACAGGCCGAACCAGCTCGGCCGGCAGCGCGACGACGTGCACGTGACCGCGGCGGACCTGCTGGACATCGCCAGCACGCCGGGCTCGGTGACCCGGGCCGGGCTGCACAACAACGTCGAGGTAGCCCTGCTGTACCTGGCGTCCTGGCTGGGCGGCTCCGGCGCGGTCGGGATTCACAACCTGATGGAGGACGCCGCGACCGCGGAGATATCGCGCTCGCAGATCTGGCAGTGGGTGCACAACCAGGCCACCCTCGAGGACGGCACGGTGATCACCGACGCGTTGGTGCGTGAGGTGCTCGACGAGGAGCTCGCGAAGATCCAGGCCGCCGGCGTTTCCTCCGCCCACCTGCAGGAGGCGCGCGACATCTTCGAGCAGGTCGCGCTCGCTGAGGAGTTCGCGGACTTCCTCACGCTGCCGGCCTACGAGAAGGCGCAGTGAGCGGTACGACGGACGGGGCCGGCCGGCCGATGGAGGCCGTCTCCTGGGCCGACGAGCTCGCCGACGAGCTCGACCAGCGGCTGGCCGACGACGATGCCGCGCTGGTGGCGGCCTACCCGGGACAGCGAGCCGAGCGTCAGCCGGTGCACACGGTGTACATCCCGGCCGACCGGTTCGACGCCACATCGGTGGCCGACTGGGGGCAGCAGGCGCGCGACGCGCTCGCGCCGTACTCGGTCGGCGAGCTGGCGCAGGCGCTCTCTCTGGACGCGAGCCTGGTCGAGGAGCTGCTGCCGCGGGTGCGCACGAAGCTGGAGACCGAGCCGATCGAGGACCTGCGGGTCGACTTCGAGGACGGGTACGGCACCCGGCCGGACGCGCAGGAGGACGCCGACGTGGTCGCGGCGGCACGGGCGCTGGCCGGTGGGGACCGTCCGCCGTACTTCGGGATCAGGTTCAAGAGCTTCGAGCAGCCCACCCGCAGGCGCGGGCTGCGCACCCTGGCGCTGTTCCTCGGCACGCTCGCGGAGGGCGACGGTCTGAATCTCACCCTGCCGAAGGTCACCTCGGTCGGGCAGGTCGAGGCGATGGTGCTCGCCTGCGAGCGGCTCGAGCAGCGGCACGGGTTGCCGCGGCTGCGTTTCGAGATCCAGGTGGAGACCCCGCAGTCGATCCTCGGCGCGGACGGCACCGCCCTGGTGGCGCGGATGATCCACGCCGCGCAGGGGCGGTGCAGCGGGCTTCACTACGGGACCTACGACTACTCGGCGTCGTGCGGGATCGCCGCGGCGTACCAGTCCATGGAGCATCCCGCCGCCGACCACGCCAAGGCGGTGATGCAGGCCGCCGCCGCGAACACCGGCGTGTTCGTCTCCGACGGGTCGACGAACGTGCTGCCCGTCGGGTCCCGGGAGGCGGTCTTGGCAGCGTGGGCGCTGCACGCGCGGCTGGTGCGCCGGTCCCTGGAGCGCGGGTTCTACCAGGGCTGGGACCTGCACCCGGCCCAGCTGCCGACCCGGTTCCTCGCGACGTACGCGTTCTACCGCTCCGGGCTGCCGGCCGCGGCGAGCCGGCTGCGGGCGTACGTCGAGGGCGCTGCCTCCGGCTACCTCGACGAGCCGGCAACCGCGGCCGCGCTGGCCGGGTTCGTGCTCCGGGGGACGGAGTGCGGCGCGGTGTCCTCCGACGAGATCGGCGCGCTGATCGGCGTGGACCTCGACCGGCTCGCCGTCCTCGCGAGACGATCCCGGTGAGGAGGAGCGCATGAGGCTGGCCGAGCTCAACGCCGCAGCGGAGGATGAGCTGATCCCCGAGCTGCTCGCCTGCTGCGACGTACCCTCCTGGGCCGCTACGGTCATCGAGAAGCGGCCGTACGACGGAGTGGCCGCCCTGCGCGGCACCGCCGACGCGGCGGCCCGTGCGCTCACCGACGAGGAGGTCGACCGGGCTCTCGCGAGACACCCGCGGATCGGCGAACGACCGGCCGGCCAGAGCATGGAGGCCGGCTGGTCGCGGCAGGAGCAGTCCGGTGTCACGCCCGACGAGGCGCTCGCCCAGGCCAACCGGGACTACGAGCAGCGGTTCGGCCGGGTGTTCCTGATCTGCGCCACCGGGCTGGACAAGGAGCACATCCTGGTTGCCTTGAAGCAACGGCTCACCCACGACGAAGAGGAAGAGGCCGCAGTGGTCAAGGACGAGCTGCGCAAGATCGCGCTGATGAGGCTCGAGAAGCTGGTCACGCAATGAGCGCCATCACCACCCATGTCCTGGACACCGCGAACGGCCGGCCCGCCCCGGGCATCACGGTCCGCCTCGAGGGCCAGGGGGTCGAGGCGGAGGGGAGCACCGACCAGGACGGGAGGTGCCGGGACCTCGGACCGGACGAGGTCACGGCCGGCACGTACCGGCTGGTGTTCGGCACCGCGCCGTACTTCGAAAGCCTTGGCCAGCAAGGCTTCTTCCCCGAGGTCACCATCACCTTCACGATCACCGACCCGACCCAGCACCACCACGTGCCGCTGCTGCTGAGCCCGTACGGGTACTCCACCTACCGAGGGAGCTGACATGGCCATCCGCCTGGGACCCAACCAGTACGGCAAGGCAGAGGTCCGCCTGGTCCGCGTCAACCGCGCCACCGCCCGCCACGACATCCGCGACCTGACCGTCTCCACGTCGCTGCGCGGCCGGTTCGACGCCGCGCACGTGCACGGCGACCAGAGCGACGTGCTGCCCACCGACACCCAGAAGAACACCGTCTTCGCGCTCGCCGAACGCGACGGCATCGGGGCCATCGAGGACTTCGCGCTGAACCTCGCCGACCACCTCATCGCCGCAACACCGGTCGCCGACGGCGCGCGCGTCGAGATCGACGAGCACGCCTGGGAGCGGATCAACGGTCACGACCACTCGTTCGTGCGCTCCGGCCGAGGAGTGCGTACGACGGTCGTGAACGTGGACGGCTCGGGGGCGAGCCGGACGTCGCACGTGGTCTCCGGCATCAAGGACCTGACCGTGCTGAAGTCGACCGGATCGGAGTTCCACGGCTTCCTCAAGGACGAGTTCACCACGCTCCAGGAGACCGACGACCGGATCCTGGCCACCTCGCTGGTGGCCCGCTGGCGCTACGAGCCCGTCGATGTCGACTGGGACAAGGCGCACTCCGACATCGTCGCGTTGATGCTGCAGCGGTTCGCCGACATCCACTCCTACGCGCTGCAGCAAACCCTGTACGGCATGGGGCAAGCGGTCCTCGAGACGCACCCGGAGGTCGCCGAGCTCAAGCTCTCCGCACCGAACAAGCACCACTTCCTTGTCGACCTGTCCCCGTTCGGCATGGACAACCCCGGCGAGGTGTTCTACGCCGCCGACAGGCCGTACGGACTCATCGAGGCCTCCGTCATCCGCGACGACGCCTCCGACCCGGGCAACGCCTGGCACGGCGCCCTGTGACCCTCGACCTGGTCATCCGCGCGCGGCGGGGGGTCGTCGATGGCACCGAGCGGCCCGCCTCCGTCGGTGTCCGGGACGGGGTGGTCGTCTCCGTCGAGGAGTACGACGCGGCACCGGCCGGCGCCCCCGTCGTACACCTGGAAGACGACGAGGTGCTGATGCCGGGAGTCGTCGACACCCACGTCCACGTCAACGATCCCGGCCGCACCGACTGGGAAGGGTTCACCAGCGCCACCAAGGCGGCCGCCGCCGGGGGAGTGACCACGATCGTGGACATGCCGCTGAACAGCATCCCGCCCACCGTCGACCCGGACGCGCTGGACGTGAAGCGCAAGACCGCACAACAGCAGTGCTTCGTCGACGTCGGCTTCTGGGGCGGCGCCATCCCCGGCAATGTCGGCCAGCTGCGGCCGCTGCACAAGTCCGGTGTGTTCGGGTTCAAGTGCTTCCTGCTGCCCTCCGGGGTCGACGAGTTCCCGCCCTTGGACGACACCGAGCTGACAGCGGCCATGCGGGAGATCGCCTCCTTCGACGGGCTGCTGATCGTGCACGCCGAGTCCCCGCGCGCGGTGGTCGATGCGCCGAACAGCAAGTCCTACAACGACTTTCTCGCCTCGCGGCCTCCGGAGGCCGAGAACGATGCCATCATCCGGCTCATCACCCTTGCGCGCGACACCGGTTGCCGGGTGCACATCGTCCACGTCTCGAGCGCCAAGGCACTGCCGTTGCTGGCCGACGCGCGACGGGACCTGCGGCAGCTGCTGCCGGGCGCCGGCCGGGGCATCAGCATCACCGCCGAGACGTGCCCGCACTACCTGACGTTCACCGCCGAGGGGATCCCCGACGGCGCGACCCAGTACAAGTGCTGCCCACCGATCCGCGACACGGCCAACCGGGACGCGCTCTGGGAGGGGCTCCGGTCCGGCACCCTCGACATGGTGGTCTCCGACCACTCGCCCTCGACGCCTGGCCTGAAGGCTTTGGACACCGGCGACTTCGGTGCGGCGTGGGGCGGCATCGCCTCGCTGCAGCTCGGACTCCCCGCCGTCTGGACCGAGGCACGCAGCCGCGGCTTCTCCCTGGCCGACGTGGCCGGCTGGATGTGCTCCGGACCGGCTTCCCTGGTCGGCCTCTCACGCAAGGGCAGGATCGCGGTCGGCTGCGACGCCGACTTCACGGTCCTCGCTCCGGACGAGTCGTTCACCGTCGACGTACACGCGTTGGAGCACAAGAACCCGGTCACGCCGTACGACGGACGGACGCTGCTCGGCGTCGTACGCTCCACCTGGCTGCGCGGGCAGCGCGTCGACCTGGACGCCGCACCCCGCGGCCTGCTGCTGACCCGAGGAGAACGATGAGCTTCACCAGCCTTCCGGACCTGGCCTCGCGCGCGCTGGCCGGCAGCGTCGTCTTCGCCAACGACGAGCTGTTCGCCGAGCGGGAGAACCTCATCACGCCGGGCCCGGCGGAGGCGCGCGAGGAGTTCGGGCCGAAAGGCAAGGTGTACGACGGGTGGGAGACCCGGCGCCGCCGCGAGCCGGGGCACGACCACGCGATCGTCCGGCTCGGGGTGCCGGGGATCGTGCACGGGGTGGTCATCGACACGTCGTGGTTCACGGGCAACTACCCGCCGGAGGCGTCGGTGGAGGCGACCGCTGCAGAGGGGTACCCGTCTCCCGACGAGCTGACCGACTGGGTCACGCTGTTGCCGCGGTCGACTCTGCGCGGGAACACCGAGAACGTCTTCCCCGTCGGTGATCCGCAGCGTTTCACGCACGTGAGGCTGTCGATCTACCCCGACGGCGGGGTTGCGCGGTTCCGGGTGCACGGCGAGCCGCTTCCCGACCCGCGGCTGCTGACCGGCACGGTCGACCTGGCCGCGCTGGAGCACGGCGGGTCGGTGGTCGACTGCTCGAACATGTTCTACTCCTCGCCGACGAACCTGCTGCTGCCCGGCCGGGCGCAGAGCATGGGCGAGGGCTGGGAGAACGCCCGCCGTCGCGACTCCGGCAACGACCACGTGACCATCGCGCTGGCCGCCCCTGGGGTGGTACGACGGGTGGAGCTGGACACGTCGTACTTCGTGGGCAACGCACCCGGCTGGGCCCGGCTCAGCGCCGGCGACGTCGAGCTGGTGCCCCGGACCCGGCTGCAGCCGGACACCCGGCACGCGTTCCGGGTGCCTCCCGGGCCGGCGGTGGACCAGGTGCGGCTGGACGTGTACCCGGACGGCGGGCTGGCCCGGCTCCGGGTGTTCGGCGAGATCGACCCGCCCGCGCTCACCGAGCTCACCGAGCGGTGGTTGGAGTGCCTGCCGGAGCAGCAGCTGCACCACGTGCTCTCCACAGCCGGACTGCCGGCCGACCTGCCCCTCCCGCCCGACGCGCTCGCCGCCCTGCTCGGCTGAGGTCATCCACAGCCAGACCAACAACACCTGCCGCCGATTGCCGACCCCGGCTGAGAGCCAGGGCCAGATAATTTCGAGATGGCTCTCAACAGGCCCTGAGAACAGCCATCTCGCAATTATCTAGGTCATTCGCCGGGCCTCCCGTTGTTGATCTGGATCTTCGGGCCGTCCTCGGGCAGCAGGGCCCTGTGGATGGCCGGATGCGCGGACCGGCAACCTGCGGCAGGCTCCTCGGGTGCGCGCCTCGGGGTGACGGAGTGGGGCGGCCGCACCCATCACGAGGGAGCACCATGCACAAGGCAACAGCCATCACCGCCGCCGCACTCATCGCCGCGCCCTGCGCCGTCTCCGCGACGATCGTCGGCACCTCGACCGCCAC
>DASSKA010000203.1:0-2618 GCA_035690905.1 Nocardioidaceae bacterium
GCGGAGGCCGGTTACCCGCCGACCCGGCATCTCGACGCGTTCGAGTACCTCCAGCGGGAGAACGCGCACTTCACCATCCACGCCGGCGAAGGCTTCGGGCTGCCGTCGATCTGGCAGGCGATCCAGTGGTGCGGCGCCGACCGGCTCGGGCACGGCGTGCGGATCATCGACGACGTCTCCTCCGGCGCCGACGGCGTCCCGCACCTGGGCAGGCTGGCATCCTACGTGCGCGACAAGCGCATTCCGCTGGAGATGTGTCCGTCCTCCAACGTGCAGACCGGCGCCGCGCCGTCGATCGCCGAGCACCCGATCGGGCTGCTGGCGCGGCTGCGGTTCCGGGTGACGGTGAACACCGACAACCGGCTGATGAGCGGTACGTCGATGAGCGGCGAGATGTCGAAGCTGGTGGACGCGTTCGGCTTCGGCATGGAGGACCTGCGCTGGCTGACCCTGAACGCGATGAAGTCGGCGTTCCTGCCGTTCGACGAGCGGCTGGGACTCATCGACGGCACGATCAAGCCCGGCTACCAGGGGCTGGTGGGAGCCGAGCTCGGCTCGCCAGCCGGCTGACCCGCTGCCAGGCCTGCTCCGGTCGCATCGGCAGGCAGCCCAGCGCGGTGGCCCGGGCGACGACCTGCGGCTCGACCCCGGCACGATCACCTGGGCACGCACGGGCGCCATTGTGCCGTGCCGCCCGCACTGGGCGCCCCCGGGTCAGATGCCGATGGGGTGCCAGACGGTCTTGGTCTCCAGGAACGCCTTCATGGGGCCGATCCCGGGGTCGGCGTCGAAGTCGACGGGGGCCGGCCGCCGTACCCGCTTGAGGTTGTCGGCGGCCTGCTCCTCGAGTGACCGGGCGAGCTCGGGGTCGTCGACCCCGGCCAGGTCGATGCCGTTGACGTCGAGGTGGGAGGCCAGCCAGGGTCCGATCTCCTCCGCGCTGCCGGTGAGCAGGTTGACCACGCCGGCGGGGACGTCGGAGGTGGCCAGCACCTCGCCGAGGGTCACCGCGGGCAGTGGCCGGGCGTAGGAGGACACCACCACCGCGGTGTTGCCGGTGACTACCACCGGAGCGAGCACCGAGACCAGACCGAGCAGCGAGGAGTCCTGCGGCGCGAGCACCGCGACCACGCCGGTCGGCTCGGGGTGGGAGAAGTTGAAGTACGGCCCCGCGACCGGGTTGGCGCCGCCGACCACCTGGGCGAGCTTGTCGGCCCAGCCGGCGTACCAGACCAGCCGGTCCACCGACGCGTCGACCGCGGTCTCAGCAGCCCGCTTGGCCAGCCCCTCGCCGGCCTGCACCTGCTCCACGAACTGGGCGTGCCTGTCCTCGAGCACCTCGGCGACCCGGTAGAGCACCTGGCCGCGGTTGTAGGCGGTCCGGCCGGCCCAGCCGGGGAACGCCTTGCGGGCAGCGGCCACCGCGTCCCGGGCGTCCTTGCGTGAGGCGCGGGAGGCGTTGGCCAGGAACCGGCCCTTGTCGTCGTTGACCACGTAGGAGCGGCCGGACTCCGAGCGCGGGAAGGCCCCGTTGACGTAGAGCTTGTAGGTCTTGCGGACCTCGAGCCGGTTGCTCATCGCAGGTAGCCTTCCAGACCGTGCCGGCCGCCTTCGCGGCCGTAGCCGGACTCCTTGTAGCCCCCGAACGGGCTGGTCGGGTCGAACTTGTTGAACGTGTTGGCCCACACCACGCCGGCGCGCAGCCGCTGGGCCATCCAGAGGATCCGCGAACCCTTGTCGGTCCACACGCCCGCAGACAGTCCGTAGGGGGTGTTGTTGGCCTTCTCCACCGCCTCGGCCGGGGTGCGGAAGGTGAGCACCGACAGCACCGGCCCGAAGATCTCCTCGCGCGCGATCCGGTGCGCCTGGGAGACCCCGGTGAAGATCGTCGGCGGGAACCAGAACCCGTGCTGGGGCAGCTCGCACGGCGGGGACCACCGGCCGGCGCCCTCCGCCTCGCCGACCTGGGACAGCTCGGTGATCTTGGCCAGCTGCTGCGCGGAGTTGATCGCCCCGATGTCGGTGTTCTTGTCCAGCGGGTCACCCACCCGCAGCGTGCCCATCCGCCTCTTCAGCCGGTCCAGCACGTCCTCGGCCACCGACTCCTGCACCAGCAGCCGCGAGCCGGCACAGCACACGTGCCCCTGGTTGAAGAAGATCCCGTTCACGATCCCCTCGACCGCTTGGTCGACCGGTGCGTCGTCGAAGACCACGTTGGCGGCCTTGCCGCCCAGCTCCAGGGTGACCCGCTTGCGGGTGCCGGCGACCGTCTTGGCGATCTGCCGGCCCACGTCGGTCGACCCGGTGAACGCGACCTTGTCGACATCCGGGTGCGCCACCACCGCGCGACCGGTCTCCCCGGCGCCGGTGACGATGTTGACCACCCCGGGCGGCAGGTCGGCCTGCTGGCAGATCTGTGCGAACCACAGCGCGCTCAGCGGGGTCGTCTCGGCCGGCTTGAGCACCACCGTGTTGCCGCACGCCAGCGCCGGCGCGATCTTCCAGGCCAGCATCAGCAGCGGGAAGTTCCACGGGATCACTTGCCCGGCGACCCCCAGAGACTGAGGAGGTCCGGGCTCTGCCGTCGAAAGCCCCGCGTAGGCCAGCTTGTCCGCCCA
>DASSKA010000204.1:0-17978 GCA_035690905.1 Nocardioidaceae bacterium
GCAGGTGCCGCAGATCGGGTCCCACGACGTTCTCGAAGTGCGGCCGACCCTGCTGAGCCGGATCGGGCGAGGGGCGGTGCTCGGGTCGGCCGACCAGCTCCACCGGGTCGACGTACTCCGGGTTCGGCCGGGGGCCGTCCTCCCCGACGAGGCAGGGATGCGCGCTCCGGAACGCGGCTGCCTGCTGCGGGGTCACCTTGCGGGTGTCCCAGGTGCACAGCGCGTGCAGCGGGTAGTCGGCCAGACCCACGAACGCGGCTTCGTAACGCAGCCACTCGGCCCACTCCAGGTCACTGCCGGCGAGGTCGAGGTAGCCGATCGCCCGGAACCGCCGCGCCCCGCGGCGCAGCCCGTCGTCCATGGTGCGCTGATACTGGTCCAGGAGCTGCACCGGCCGGCTGTCCCGGTCCCGGTGCGTGAACACCACGCCCGGCTCGCCCCGGAACACCGCGGTCAGCAGAGGCTGGACCGGGTGCTGGTCGAAGGCCACGAAGACCTGCTCACCGCGCTCCACTCCCTCGCGGACGAAGGACACGGCGGCCGAGGCGAGTGTCCGGTCGTCGTCGTAGAACAGCGCGTCGTGCTGCAGACCTGCGGTCCGCGTGGAACCCGACATCACCCTGGCTTCCCGGTTGGTCGTGCTCAGATCACGGATCGCTCGCCGCTACCCGATCACAGCGCCCCGAAAACCTCTTCGGCGAGGGTATTTCCAACGAAATCCGCCGCCGTCCCCCTCTTGTCCTCCTCCAACCGCGGAACCATAGCACCGAGAGATGATGAGCTCATGCTGACCGATGAGCAGATCGCGGCGATGACCCCCGTCGAGCGGGGCGAGCTGATCCGGCGCCTGGCCCGCCCCACCGACGAGCTGCAGCCGGCCCGCTGGTTCATGCGGCGGATGCGCGAGTTCCGGGTGGTGCTCATGGTGGGCAGCGTGGTGGTGCTGGTCCCGTGGATCACCTACCTGGCGGTCACCCTGCCGCGGGTGTACGTCGCGCACAACTGGGACCGGACCTGGGTCGGCTTCGACATCCTGCTGCTGGTCATGCTGGTCAGCACCGCACTGCTGGGGTTCCTGCGCCGCCAGCTGCTCGTCCTGACCGCGTTCGCCACCGGGCTGCTGCTGGTCTGCGACGCCTGGTTCGACGTGATGACCGCGCACGGGGACGAGGTGTTCTGGTCCCTCGGGCTCGCGCTGGTCATCGAGCTGCCGCTGGCCGCGGTGCTGATGATCGGGGCGCTCCAGCTGCTGCGGCTGTCCGCGGCGCGGCTGTGGAACCTCGACGGTGGCACGCACTCCTGGCAGATCCAGCTGCCGATGCCGCACAAGCACGCCGACGAGGCGGTGCGCCGCCGCGCCCCCATCCGCCGGCAGCGGGTGCTGCAGTAGTCAGTCGAAGAGGCTGGTCTTGACCAGCTCGGCGCGGCCCTGCGGGCTCTCGGCGAGCACCAGACCGACCCCCTTGGCGTAGTAGCTGCGGGTCCGCCCGCTGGTCGACACCAGCAGGTGCGTGTACCGCCCGGCCGGAACGTGCGCCGAGGCGTCGACGGCCGCCACCGTGGCGCGTCCGGTCACCGGCGCCCAGCCGGCGGGCTCCGCCCCGCCGTACGACGAACCCTTCCGCGGCCGCGCCGGCATCACCACCACCGGCCTCGCGCCGTCCACGCCGGCCCTCCACGACGTCTGCCCGGCTCCGCTCACGTCGCGGCCGAACAGCCACACGTCGCCGTCGATGTCCTGGGCGTAGAACGCCCTCCCCGACTGCAGCACCTTGCCGCCGGAGGTGGTCCTGGTGCGCACCACCGTGGTGATCACGCCGGTGACCATCCGGGTGCGCCGGGTCACGGTGACCACTTCGGTAGCGGTCCCCCCGGGCCGGTGCTCGAGGTAGCGCAGCCGGGTGCCCGGCCACAGCGGGAACCACGGGTTGTCGATGCGCGCCCCGAACTCGTAGCGGTTCGGCTGCACGGTGCTGCCCGGCGCCGGCGGGGCGGTGTCCAGGGAGTACTCACCGGTCGGCGGCGACGACCCCGCCTGCGGCGCGCCGGTCCCGCTGCACCCGGCGAGCAGCGTCGCCGCGACGGGCGCGGCGAGCAGCACGGCAGCACGGCGGAGGCGGGGGGACATGGCAGCCATCCTCGCGCACCGTCCTCGCGCACCCGCACGCAGGCCAGCACGCAGGCCAAGACTCATGCAACGCTCAGGCAGGCATGAAACGGTGCATCCATGCGGGTACTCGTGGCTGCCGCACTCGCGTCGACGCTCGCGCTCTCCGCTGCTGCCTGCACCACCTCCCCCACCCACTCCGCCCACCCGCCGCACGCCTCCGGCTCCTCGAGTACGACGGACGTGGCCGGTGCGCCCGCGCCCACACCGGCCGCGACCCCCACGCCCTGGTCGCACGCCCTGCACGGCAGGCACAAGGCCGGCCACCTCGCGCCCGGGTCGGACCCGAGCGCGCTTCCCGGCGACCTGCTGATCGCCGACAAGCTGAACAACCGGCTGCTGATCGTGGACCCGCACGGGCGGGTGCGCTGGCGGTTCCCACGCCCCGGCGACCTGCGGCACGGGCAGACGTTCAAGATCCCCGACGACGCGTTCTTCACCCCGGACGGCCGGCGGATCATCACCACAGAGGAGGACGACTTCGTGGTGCGGGTGATCGACATCGCCCGGCACCGGATCGCCTACACCTACGGCAAGCCCGGGGTGCCCGGCGACGGGCCGAACCGGCTGTGGAACCCCGACGACGCGGTGATGCTGCGGGACGGCTCGATCGTGACCGCCGACATCAAGAACCAGCGGATCCTGCTGATCGGCAAGGGCCGGCACCACCCGCGGCGGCACTGGGGCGACGTGAACCACGGCTACCACGACCCGCCGCACTCCTACGGCGCCCCGAACGGGGTGTTCCCGATCGGCCACCACCGGTTCCTGGTCACCGAGATCCGCGGGGACTGGGTCGACGAGATCGACCTGCACGGGCACGTGTACTGGTCCGCGCACCCTGCCGGGGTGCGCTACCCCTCCGACAGCAACCGGATCGGGCGCAACCGGTTCCTGACCGTCGACTACTCCTCACCGGGACAGATCGTCATCTTCAACCGCCGCGGACACGTGCTGTGGCGCTACGCCCCGTCCGGCTCCCGAGCCCTGGACTACCCGTCGCTGGCGCTGCCGCTGCCGAACGGGGACGTGATCTGCAACGACGACTACAACCACCGGGTGATCGTCGTAGACCCGCACACGAACCAGGTCGTCTGGCAGTACGGGCACACCGGCGTGCCGGGTCGCAAGGCGGGGTACCTCGACAACCCCGACGGGCTGGACCTCGCTCCGCCGTACTCCCTCGTGGACCGTCGGCTGCCCTGAGCTGGTCCAGCCCGGTCCGCCGGGCGAGCCCCGCGCTCAGTCGCCGGTGGCGTGGGTGCCCTCGGCGGGGCCGAACACCACGGTGACGACGAGCTCCTCGGTGATGTCCTCGAACCGGTGGTCCTCGCCGGCCGGCACGAACACCACCGAGCCGGCCGCCACCTCGACGGCGCCGTCCGGAGTGACCAGCCGGGCGCGGCCGGAGTGCACGACGTACACCTCGTCCTCGGTGTGCGGCTCCTGCAGGTCCCGCGCGCCCACGGGGATCACGTAGCGACCGACGCTGAGGTCCTCGCTGCGCAGCTGCTCGGCGTACCGCGGCCGCGGGGTCATGGCGCCCTTGGTGGACATGCCAGCCGGAACCAGCTCAAGCATTCTCGACGCTCCTAGGCACGTCAGGGAAAGGGACAGCGCCGATTCGGCACCCGACGATTCTGGCCAACGGCCGCCTGCTGCGCAAAAACTCCGTGTGAGAGCCGCGTCACCGTGACGGATCCGCAACCGGTTCCCGCTCTGGAATGCGGATTCCGCACGCGCCCCTGGTTCAGACCACCGCTTCGCCGCCGAGTGGTCAGTCGCCGTACGTCGAGTGGTCAGTCGCGGCCTCAGAAATGCGCGAGGGCGACCGCTGCTGGGGGGAATAGCAACGGCCGCCCTTCGCGTCGAGACGGGCCGGGGGGTGGCTCTCGGACTGCCCGACTTTTGGGGGGGAGGAAGGGCATCCTCGTCTCTTGACCACTAGTGTCCACGCCGATTTCTGGAGAGTCGAGCCGAATAGGGGATTTGACGGGTTCATCATTGTGCAGTTGCACAACCTTGCAGAACTGTCCCCCGTCAGGGCCCGTCGAACAGGCGCTCGCGCTCCTCGATCTCCCGTATCGGCTCTCCGTCCGCGAACGCCACGATGTCCTCGACGGCGTCGCCGTAGAACAGCCGGTACACGTCCTCGGTCACGTAGCCGATGTGCGGGGTCAGCAGCGTGCGTGGCGTGGCCCGCAGCGGGTGGTCGAACGGCAGCGGCTCCTCGTCGTACACGTCGAGCCCCGCCCCACCGAGCCGGCCGGCGGTCAGCGCCGCCACCAGCGCCGGCTGGTCGATGATCGGCCCGCGTGAGGTGTTCACCAGCAGAGCGCTCGGCTTCATCGCCGCCAGCTCGCGCTCGCCGAGCAGCCCGCGGGTCCGGTCGCTGAGCACCAGGTGGATGGTGACCACGTCGGACTCGGCGAGCAGCCGCGGCAGAGGTACGACGGACGCGCCCACGGCGCCCGCCCGCTCCTCGGTCAGGTGCTCGCTCCAGGCAAGCACGTTCATCCCGAACGCTCGGCCGACTCCTGCCACCTGCGAGCCGATCCGACCCAGGCCCAGGACGCCCAAGGTCCGGCCGGCCAGGTCCAGACCCGTCGTGGTCTGCCAGCGGCCGGAGGCGATGTTGCCGGCCTCCCGGAGCAGGTTCCGGGCCAGACCCAGGATCAACGCCCAGGTGAGCTCGGCCGGTGGGGTGGACAGCCCGCGGGTGCCGCACACGGTGATCCCGCGGGCCTTTGCCGCGGCCACGTCGAGCACCGGGTTGCGCCGCCCGGTGCTCACGATCAGCCGCAGCCGCGGCAGCGCCTCGATCACCTGGGCGGGCATCGGCGTGCGCTCACGCATGAGGACCACCGCGTCGTACGGCGCGAGCCGTTCGACCAGCTTGCTCGGCTCGGTGAGGTGGTCACGGAAGACATCGACCTCCCCTCGCGCCAGCACCGGCGACCAGTCGGCCAACTCCATGGCCACGCCCTGGTAGTCGTCAAGCACCGCTACCCGCATCCGATCCACCCTTCCGTCCACCCGTTCTTACCAACATCGGTACGCCAACCGCGACCCATGGGGCGCGAGTCCTCTCGAGACGGTTCGGCGGCAGACGAACCGCTCGAGCTTCGGGGACCTGCCCCGCTGAGCCGGATGCGCCGGAAATGGAGGAGACGCGCAACCTGCCGACCACCTAGCCTTCGCCCATGCCCCAGCTCATCTCCCCGACGCCCTGCCTGCACCAGTCCTGGCTGGAGGCCCGCGACGAGTGGGGCCGCGGCACCCACCAGGACGGGTCCGGGCTGCACGAGAGCGACGAGGTGGACAGCCCGGAGGGCTTTCACGCCTGGGTGCGCCGGTTGCATCGCGAGGCCGACTCCTCGGTCCCTCCGGAGCAGGGGCGGGTGCACTCGTCGTACTTCTGGATCGTCGAGGACGACTGCTACCTGGGCGCCATCGCCCTGCGGCACGTGCTCAACGCCTTCCTGCTCGAGGCCGGGGGGCACATCGGGTACGGCGTGCGGCCCTCGGCACGGCGACGCGGCCTGGGCACCTGGGCATTGGCGAGCGTGCTCCCCAAGGCGAAGGCGTTGGGGCTGAGCGAGGTGCTGGTCACCTGCGACGAGACCAACACCGGGTCCCAGCGAGTGATCGAGGCCAACGGCGGGGTGATGGAGGACATCAGGGACACTCCGCTCGGCCGGACCCGGCGGTACTGGATCTCGCTCGGCCAGGTGACGTAGCCGTACACCTCCGGCCTAGTCCGTTTGTACTGCGTTGGGTGCGTCACTGTGCTGATGCGTGGGGTACCGCTCCGGTGCTCTCCTGATGGTGGGAGAAGGGAGCGTTCCATGCACTGGGTCAGCAAGAAGCGCAAGCGGAAGCTCCTGCACGAGGCGTTCGTCGGTGGATGGCAGGCCGCGCTGGGGGTCAACGTCACCAACCCACGCGTGCTCGCGGTGCTCGAGTCGTGCTTCGAGCTCTGGCTGGAGGAGGCCACGGGCGAGGTGGACGTGCTGGGACTCCGGTTCCGCCGCCGGTGGGACCTGCCGAAGACGAAGCTTCCACCCGAGGCGCTGGATCCGTTCCGCCAGCAGCCGCCGATGACGATCAGCATCCCCGCCCAGCGGACCGGGTCCGCCGACGGGCAACGGGTCGCGCAGCACCGCGCCGACGCGAGCTGAGCGCTACCGCGCGCCTACCACTACCGGGCACCGACCAGGTCCAGCCAGCGTCCGAGCTGGATGGAGTCGGCCGTGCCGCAGCGGAAGCCGACCACCCCGTCCGGACGCACGGCGAGCACGTCCGTCCCCGCCCGGTCGGTGAGCCGGTGCACAGACACCCGTGGACCCACCGACACAGGCGTCGCGTCGCGGGAGAGCAGCACGTGCACCCCCGGTGTCGCCGTCAGCTCATGCAGCCGGATCGTCGTACCTCCGCAGACCACGGACTCGTCCGGCAGCCGGTCTCCCGGCCGCGGGCCGCGGCCGGCCGGCGCACCGTCATGGGACAGCGGGCTGTGCCGGTAGCCGAGCCGCATCTGTCCCAACGTGCGCATCCCCTCCGCGAGCAGACGGCGCCGACCGAGCAGCAGCGGCACCGCGGGGGCCCCGAGCGGCATCAGGGTGCCGCGCAGGAACCGCGCCGCGGGATTCCGGGAGGCCTCGGCGAAGAAGATCAGGTGCGTCATCGCCAGCACCAGCCGGGCGGCCGGGCGGCGTTCGAGGTCGTACGACGCGAGCAGCGGGCCGTCGAGGGCAGCGCGGCCGGCGAACGCGAGCTTCCAGCCCAGGTTGACCCCGTCCTGGATGCCGGTGTTCATGCCCTGCGCCCCGGCCGGCGAGTGTGCGTGCGCGGCGTCCCCGGCCAGGAAGAGCCGGCCGTCGCGGAAGGCGGTCGCCAGCCGGTGCTGCAGCGGCACCCGTGCCGACCAGCGCAGCTCGCAGATGCGCGCCGGGAGACCAGCCTCGCGCACCAGCCGCTGCAGGTGCCGCAGCGGGACCGGCGGACCGGGCTGCCCGAAGGCCAGTCCGTCGTCGGTCCGCGGACGGGTGGCCAGCAGTCGCCAGCTGGCGCCCTCCCCCAGCGCGAAGAGGAACACCAGCCCGTCCCGGCCGGGGACCGCGTGCAGGACGCCCGGGTCGAGCTGGCCGTCGAGCTCGACATCGGCGAGCACCACCTCCTCGGAGTACGGCCCGCCGCGCCAGCCGATCCCGGCCAGTGACCGCACCGTGCTGGCCTGCCCGTCGCAGCCGGCCACGAACCGGCACGACAGCCGCTCCACGCCGCCGTCCCGGCGCAGGACCGCGTCGCCCTGGGGGACGTCGACCAGCTCCACGCCGCGCTCCACGTCGACACCCCGGTCCAGCAGCGCCCGGGCGAGCACCTCCTCGACGTCGGTCTGCCGCACCAGGGTCAGGTGCGGGAACGCGGTGTCCGGCATGTCGAAGTCCTGCATGGTCACCGGCACGACCTTGCGGCCCAGGTGCAGCTCGGCGGCCGGCGTGGTGTCGGCGCGCTCCATCAGCGCGTCGGTGACCCCGAGCAGCCGGAGGTTCTCCATGGTGCGCGGGTGCACCACCATTGCCCGCGACGGCCGGAACGCCTCGGGGCGTCGCTCCACCACGCGGATGCTCGCGCCGTGCGCGTGCGCCTGCAGCGCCGTGGCCAGGCCGGTCGGGCCGGCTCCGGCGATGAGTACGTCGACCGGCGTCACGCCGCGCCCAGCACGCGCCACCACGCCCCCTTCTGCTCGGGCTCGAGCACCTCCAGCCGGTGCGGATCGGCGATCGCCTCGTCGCGTCGTACCCCCGGGACCACGCGGTAGTCGATGGACCCCGGCGCGCTCACCAGCTCGAGCACCCGCCACAGCGCTCGCGCGTACGCCTCCGCGTCCCTCGGCCCGTCCCACTCGTAGATGCCGCGGTAGGTGCCGTGCGTGTCGTGGGCCATCCACAGCTTGGAAGCGAAGCCGCGGAACCCGACGAACAGCACGGTGTTCAGGATGCTCTCGGCCCGGAACGCGGCGTGCCCGGGGCCGCGGACCCACCGCAGCCGGAAGGACACCATCAGCGTGCACGGGTCCTTCGGCTGCGGGTCCACGACGGTCTCGCGGTACACCCGTGCGGTGGTGCCGTCGGCGAACCGCAACGTCACGCCGACGTTGCCGCGTGGCAGGTGCACCCGGCGCCGCACCAGGAGTGCCGCGCTCCGGGCAGCGCAACGGGCGACGGCCCGCCAGGCGACAGCCTGCGGCAGTGGGCTGCGAGTGCTCACACGTCCAGCCTCACGCGGCCGGTCAGTCCGGGTCAGTGGCCAAAGTCCCCTGCAGGATGTCGATGGTGCTTGCGGCAAGCTCCTCGATGGCCGCCGCAGCCTCGTCGTACGCCTGCTGGCGCGTGCGCGGGTGCCTTGCGGCCCCGTTCGACGGAGCGCATGCTGAGCGTTATCTGCAGGCCCACCCTCTCGGGAGGCTCCGATGCCGCGCTACCTCTTCCAAGCCGCCTACACCCCGGACTCGTGGGCGACCCAGGTGAAGAACCAGCCCGATCCGCACGACCGCATCCGCCCGCTCGTGGAGGCGTGCGGGGGGAAGCTCGAGTCGGTCTTCTACAGCTTCGGCGACTACGACCTGGTGCTGATCACCGACATGCCCGACGACGAGTCCGCCGCCGCGATCGCGCTCGCGGCCGCGGCGGGCGGTTCGCTTCGCGCGTCGCAGACCACCAAGCTGCTCACCGTCGACCAGGGGCTGAGCGCCATGCGCAAGGCCGCAGAGGCGGGCAAGGTCTACACCCCGCCCGTCGGGGCGGGGATCCCGCGCCAGGCCGCCCAGAAGGCGACGACTGGCTGACCCGCGCCCGCCGGGTGTGAGCACTGCCACGAAACATCGCGGCGGGATGATCGGTTTGCCTCGATGGACGATCCGCCGACCATCGAGGAGCCCCGTTGTCCCGTCCTGTCCTTCAGGTCATCGCCGCCAGCACCCGTCCCGGCCGTCGCGGCATCGCGCTCGCCCGGTGGCTGCAGCGGTTCGCCGAGGAGCACGGCGGCTTCGACGTCGAGCTGATCGACCTCGCCGAGGTGGGCCTGCCGCTGTTCGACGAGCCGCGGCACCCCCGGCTGCAGCAGTACGCGCACCAGCACACCAAGGACTGGAGCGCGAGCGTCTCGAGGGCGGACGCGTTCGTGTTCGTGACCCCGGAGTACAACCACTCCTTCCCCGCGTCCCTGAAGAACGCGTTGGACTACCTGTCCATGGAGTGGGCGGACAAGCCGGTCGGCCTGGTGTCGTACGGCGGGGTGTCGGCCGGCCTGCGCGCGGCCACCGCGCTGAAGCCGGTCCTGGCCGCGTTGCGGATGGTGCCGGTCGTGGAGGCGGTGTCCATCCCGTTCTTCGCCGAGCACATCGGCGCCGACGGCGAGTTCACGCCCAACGCCCAGGTCGAGGGCGGCGGCAAGGCGATGCTGGACGAGTTGGTGCGCCTGGCCACCGTGCTGTGCGGGTTGCGCGAGACGGCCTGAGGCTCACCCGCTGGGGGTGAGGCCCGCGGCCGGCCCGGGAACGCAGGCTGGGGCCATGGCCCAGAGCAGCACCACGACGGGGAGCGCGTCGAGCACCTTGCGCAAGACGCTGATCCCACTCGCCCTCGCGCAGTTCATCTGCAGCTTCGCGGGGTCGAACATGAACGTGATGATCACCGACATCAGCAGGGACCTGAACACCACGGTGCAGGGCGTCCAGATCGCGATCACCGCCTTCCTGCTGGTGATGGCGGCGCTGATGATCCCCGGCGGCAAGCTGACCGACCGGTACGGCCGCAAGTGGTGCTTCAACCTCGGCCTGGGGCTGTACGGCGTCGGGGCGGTGCTCAGTGCGGCCTCCCCCGGCCTGGGAGTGCTGATCCTCGGCAACTCGATCTTCGAGGGTGTCGGCACCGCCCTGCTGATCCCACCGGTGTACATCCTGGCCACCCTGCTGTTCACCGAGACGACCTCCCGGGCCCGTGCGTTCGGTGCGATCAGCGCCGCCGGTGGACTCGGCGCGGCCTCCGGCCCACTGATCGGCGGCGCGATCGCGACCGGGATCAGCTGGCGGGCGGCGTTCGTGTTCCAGGCACTGATCATCGTCCTGATCGTCCTGCTCAGCCGCCGCAACGTCACCGACCCGCGGCCCGCGGACCCCACTCGTTCCTTCGACGTCTTCGGGGCCGTGCTCTCGGCGGTCGGGCTGGCCATGCTGGTGCTGGGCATCATGGCCGCGGAGAACAACCTGTGGCTGATGATCGGCCTGATGGGCGGTGGCGCGCTCGTGTTGGCCTGGTTCTTCCTCACCGCTCGCCGCAAGGAGCACGCCGGCGAAGAGCCGCTGCTCTCCCCGTCGCTGTTCCGCAACCGGATCTCGAACCTCGGGCTGGTCACCCAGAACGCCCAGTGGCTGATGCTGATGGGCATGTCGTTCACGGTGGCCGCCTACCTGCAGGTGGTGCGCGGCTACAACGCCGTCGAGACCGGCCTGATCTTCTCGGCCGCGACGGTCGGCCTGCTGCTGACCTCGCTGGGGGCAGAGCGTTTCGCCAAGCGGTTCAGCCAGCGCATGCTGATCTCGGTGGGCTTCATGCTGACCATCGGCGGCGTGGCGGTCCTGCTGCTGATGGTGACCGGTCGCCCGAGCGTCTGGGCGTTCACACCGGGTCTGCTGCTCATCGGCCTGGGCGTGGGCGTGATGCTCACCCCGTCGGTCAACGTGGTGCAGTCGGCCTTCGGCGAGGAGCAACAGGGCGAGATCTCCGGCCTCTCGCGCAGCGTGTCGAACCTCGGCTCCTCGATGGGTACCGCGATCGCCGGCACCATCCTGGTCGCCGGGATCACCACCAGCCCCGGCGCGTCGTACACCTTTGCGATGGTGGCGCTGGCCGCCATCGGGCTGATCGGGCTGAGCGCCGCGCTGCTGCTGCCCCACGCCCGCTCACCCCGCCAGGCGCAGCAGGCCGCATAGCCGACCAGACCGGGGGAATGTCTCTCGGCAGTACTGGGCACCCTTAGGGCGAAGTCAAGTCCTTTGGAGTGAAACGCGCATGACGAGCACCCAGGAGCTCAACGACTACCTGAAGACCGTCGACTTCCCCGCGCGCCGTGACGAGATCGTGCAGGCGGCCCGGAAGCTGAGCGCGCCGGAAGGCGTCATCACCGCCCTTCAGGCGATGCCTCCGGTGGAGTACGGCAACAAGGACGAGGTGCACCGATCCGCGCACACCGCGATCGGATGAACCCGAGCGCTGTCAGCGGTAGCGGAAGCCGTCCATGAACCGGCGGAACAGCCCGCCCCTGCGGGGCAGCGGCGTCGCAGGCGGCGGGGCGGTGGCCCGCTGGTGCGCGATCGGCTTGTCGTAGTCGGTGCGCACGATCGTGTCGATGACCTGCTCCTCGGTGAAGTCCTCGGAGCCATCGATCGCCGGGACGTAGCCGACCAGCACACCGTTGCGCATCACCTGCGCCTCGAGCGCGGCGGTGCCGTCGGAGTCCCAGGTGGCCTCCCGGCCGTCGGCCAGCCTGACGCTGACGCCGAACTGGTACACCCCGACCCGGGCCAGGTCCGCGTTCGTGCCCCGGTCGCGAAGAGCGTCGACGACGCGACGCGCCTTGTTCTCATCCATGGTGCTTCGAGCGTACCCGGGCTTGAGGAGTTCCCCGGCCGGCGAGAGGGCGGGTCAGTCGCCCTGGGGCACCAGGCAATCCGCGGTCACCGGAGCACCCTCGCAACACGGACGGATGTACCCGCATCGGTCACATCGCGAGTGCGAGGTCTCCCAGCGCATCACCGCGCCGCAGTTGTCGCATGCCATCTCATCCATCGCCGGCATCCTGCCACGGTGCGGCCCCGGTGGCGGGGCGACGCGCCTACCCGCGCGGGCCGCGGATGAGTCGTGAGGATCATGGAGACGTCTCGTGCGAGACGTCGCGATCGTGATGAGGAAGAAGGCAGCAGTGATCCAGACCCCGACGTACGCCGATGTCGAGGAGGCCGCGAAGCGGCTGGAGGGCCAGGCGTCCAGGACTCCCGTCCTGCGTTCCCGGCTCCTCGACGACGAGCTCGGCACGGAGCTGTTGTTCAAGTGCGAGAACTTCCAGCGGACCGGGGCGTTCAAGTTCCGCGGGGCGTTCAACGCGCTCTCGCAGCTGACGGCCGACCAGCGACGGGCCGGGGTGGTCACCTACTCGTCGGGCAACCACGGCCAGGCGCTGGCCCTCGCCGCCAGGATCCTCGACATCCCAGCGGCCATCGTCATGCCGCGGGACGCCCCGGAGTCGAAGGCGGCGGCCACGAGGAGCTACGGCGCCAAGATCATCAGCTACGACCGGTACACCGAGGACCGGGAACAGATCGCTGCGGAGCTCTCGCGGACCGAAGGGCGCACCGTGGTCCCGCCGTACGACCACCCGCACGTGATCGCCGGGCAGGGCACCGCCGCCAAGGAGCTCTTCGAGGAGGCGGGGCCGCTCGATGCCCTGCTCGTCCCGCTGGGCGGCGGCGGCCTGCTGGCCGGGAGCCTGTTGTCGGCCGGCGCGCTGGCCCCGGAGTGCGCGGTGTACGGCGTGGAGCCGGAGACCGGCAACGATGGGCAGGAGTCGTTGCGATGCGGCGAGATCGTACACATCGATCCCCCGGCGACCATCGCGGACGGCGCGCAGACCACCCACCTGGGCGTGCACACCTTCGAGATCATCCGGCGCAGCGTCGCCGACGTGCTCACCGCGAGCGACTCCGAGCTGGTCGAGATGATGGCCATGTTCGCTGCGCGCATGAAGACCGTCGTCGAGCCGACCGGGTGTCTCGGCGTGGCCGGAGCCCGGCAGCTGCGGGACGAGCTGCGCGATCGCCGGGTCGGCGTGATCGTGAGCGGCGGCAACGTGGACCTCGCTCGGTTCGCGGCCCTGGTGGGCGACCGGTAGTCCGGTCCAGGCAGTCGGTACGACGGGAGCAACCCGGCTCACGCTGCGGGCACGGCGAGCGAGGTGGCGACATGCTCGAGTGCCGCCGGCTGCAGGGCGCGCTGACCGTCCCGGATGACCAGGCTCTCGACGGTCATCTCGTAGCCTCCGGCGTGCCATCCGAGCTTCACCTGGACGAGCTGGCCGTGTTCGCGTCCGACCAGGCGAAGCCCGGGGTGCCCGTTGATCGTCAGGTGCGAGACAGTCCCCGCGTCCGGGCTGAACTGAGCCGGCTCCGGGCGAGGACTTCGGTTCTCCACGATCACCAGCGGTGCGAGGTGGCTGCCCACGGGGAAGGTGTAGGTCCGCGTCCAACCACCCCACGGCGAGGTGGCCGGGCCGTGTGCGCCGACGGGCAGCCAGCGCGGCTGCGCCAGGTCGGAGCCGGGGATGAACGGGACCCGGCGGCCGCCACTCGCGGAGTCGACGAGGGGCCGATCACGCAGCGGTGCGGCCAACATGGTCGACGCCTGCAAGGGGCGGAACTCGGTCGTGCACGCGACCCCTGGACCCGAGATGGAGTAGGCCGTCAGCCGCAGCCGGACCTCTTCACGGGTCTCCGACGCGGTGAGCGCCACCCGCCTCACGCACCCGCCTCCGGCCGCCGGCACCGTGACCACCCGGCCGTTGGCCGAGACCACGGCGTGCCGGACGTGCTGCAGCTGCGCGGTGATCCCGCGCGACTGACACCCGCTGGCCACCATGGCCATGCCGGCAGCCAGCGCAACGGCGCCCACCAGTCTTCTCACGACGCCTCCCCGTGCCGCCCACTCGTTGGACGCCGCACCGCAGCGGTTGGTTGACGGACGCGTCAGGAGGTCCCGGGCCGGCAGTCGACCATGACGACGGGGCGCCACCCGAAGCCGCCGGCGTCGACGGACACCTCGGCGAAGCCGAATCGGACCTGCTCGTGACTGCGGCGCATGAGGCCCGGGTGGCGTGGCTCCAGACACGCCGGCCAGCCGTTCTCGTGGACGCGGACCGCGCAGGCCGCCAGGACCCGACGCGGAGGCGGGACCGCGCGCGACACTAGGTAGCCTCGTCTCCATGGCCGAAGAGGATCTCGACCCTGCTGCCGACACGCAGATGTTCCAGGCGTTCGTCGATCGGCGCGAGCTGGACGAAGAACAGGCCCGGACCTGAGGATTGCGTTCGCTGTCCGCTCACGGCCACGTCACACCGCTCTGACGGCTCTGTGCCCTGGCCCAGCTGTCTAGGGCTGCGCTCTTCGGGCTATGGGCACGGCCGCGTCGCGGACCCTAGCGTCGGTGCGGGGACGCGAGAGGAGTTCTTGTCATGTCCGATGAGTACAAGCGGCTTTCTGAGCGGATGCCGTTGGAGGTCTTCAACCAGGGCAAGGTCGAAGTCATAGACGAGATCGTGCACCCGGAGTTCGTCGATCATGGGATGCCTCTACCAGGAGCTACTCCTGATCGTGAGGGGCTCAAGACGATGGTGTCTTTGGTGCGCCGCGCCTTTCCCGATCTGCACAACACGATCAATCACGAGGTCGCCGAAGGTGATCTGGTTGCCACGCACGTAACCAGCACGGGGACCATGAGGGGAGAGCTCGCCGGAATGCCGCCAAGCGGGAAGCAGGCCACATGGGACGCGATCCACATCGTCCGCTTCCGTGACGGCAAGCTCGCTGAACACTGGGTCGTACAGGACCAGCTGGGCATGCTTCAACAGCTGGGGTTCGTGCCGGCATCGGGACCGGCCCAACCGGTGCAGTAGCGGAGCTGATCGTCAGCGTGTTCCATGCGTCAAGCCCCGCGCGCTTCACGATCCTCTGCCGGGGCAAGACTGGACTCTGCGGCTTCATTCCACGCAGAGACCAGTGCTCTAAGCGGTCGAGCGCGGCCGAGGACGGCACGGCCGCCCGTAGACCGAGCGCCAGCGAAGCCGGCAACTAGCAGGTCGGAGCCGCGGCCAGGTCCGCCGGCGTCGCCTCACGGACGATCACCGACGGACCCTGCGGGGGAGAGCTAGTCATCAGCAGGCGGTGCAGGCGACCGTGCGGCCGCGGGGCGTGGCGCGCCGGTGGGCGGTGCGGTTGAGCGCGGCGCGCCAGGTGCTGGGCTTGCAGCAGCGGGCGAGCCTGGTCAGCCGCGCGTCGTGTGCTTGTCGCTGCAGGTCACGAATGTGTTCGGCGGCCAGTGCCGCGGTGATGGTCGAGTAGATCATTGGTGGTCTCTCCTTCTCAGCAGCAGGCGGCCGGCTGGGCCGCCTGGTCGTCCACCTTCTCGGTGGCGGTGTCGTTGCCGCAGCATCCGGGACCGTCGGTGCTCGCGGCGAAGAACGTCGAGCTGTCGGCGAGCACGGTGTAGATCTCCCACCGTTCCCCGGACGGGGTGCCCTGGACCCAGAACTTGTCCTGCTTGGCGTAGCAACAGGTGGTGCCCCGCTCGTCGACCGAGGCGAGGCCAAGCTCGGCGAGCCGGGTCTGCTCGGCGTCGACGGCGTCGACGTCCTCGACCTCGACGCCGAGGTGGTTGAGGGTGCCGCCCTGGCCGGGGTTCTCCAGCAGCACCAGCTTCAGCGGCGGGTTGGCGATCGCGAAGTTGGCGTAGCCGGGCCGGGTCTTGGCCGGCGCGGTGCCGAACAGCTTGGCGTAGAAGTCGGTGGCAGCGTCGATGTCGTCGACGTTGAGGGCGAGCTGGATGCGGGACATGGGAACCTCCTGACGATCACGGATGATACATTGACTGTTGTCAATGGATACAGTGCAGGGAACATCGACGATTGTCAATATGTTCCCGTAGTTGAGTTGCAGATCGATGACCAGGAGGCCCCCGATGACGGTGCGTGAGCTGCCGGTGCTGACCCAGCCGGACGTCGTGGTGTGTTGTGCCCCGCTCGCGGCGGAGGTGCTCGCCGAGGCGGACGCGGTGACGCTGGCGAAGCAGTTCGCGGCGCTCGCCGACCCGGTACGGCTGCGGGTGCTGTCGCTGCTCGCGACCGCGCCGGGCGGGGCGGTGTGCGCCTGTGACTTGGTCGAGCCGCTGGGCAAGAGCCAGCCCACGGTCAGCCACCACCTGAAGGTGCTGCGCGATCTCGGGCTAGTGACCAGCGACAAGCGTGGTCGCAATGTCTGGTACGCCGTCGTCCCGGCCGCGCTGGAGGCGCTGCGCTCCGCGCTCGCCACCCGCTGACAGGCGCGTTCCCCACATCGAAGGGACGAAGACGCATGACCCCGACCGACTCGACCACGCTCACGACGAAGGCGACCGGAGCCGCCCCACATGGGGTGGTCGGCGGCCTGTCGCGGCTGGATCGGTTCCTGCCGGTCTGGATCGGGCTGGCGATGGTGACCGGGTTGCTGCTGGGCCGCTGGGTGCCGGGCATCGCCCAGGTGCTGGACAGCGTCCAGGTGGCCTCGGTATCGCTGCCGATCGCCCTCGGGCTGCTGGTGATGATGTATCCGGTGCTGGCGAAGGTGCGCTACGACGAGGTGGGCGAGGTCAGCCGCGACAGGCGCGCCCTGTGGCTGTCCCTGGTGCTGAACTGGCTGATCGGGCCGGCGCTGATGTTCACCCTGGCCTGGCTCTTCCTGCCCGATCTGCCGGAGTACCGCACCGGGCTGATCATCGTCGGTTTGGCCCGGTGCATCGCGATGGTGATCATCTGGAATGACCTGGCCTGCGGGGACCGGGAGGCCGCCGCGGTCCTGGTGGCCCTGAACTCGGTGTTCCAGGTCCTCGCCTTCGGGTTGCTGGGCTGGTTCTACCTCGACCTCCTGCCCGGCTGGCTCGGGCTGTCCACCACCGGCCTGCACGTGTCGGTCTGGCAGATCGCCGGCAGCGTGCTGGTCTTCCTTGGCGTTCCACTCGCCGCGGGCTATCTGACCCGCCGCCTGGGCGAACGCCGCCGTGGCCGCGAGTGGTATGAGACGACCTTTCTGCCGCGTATCGGCCCGTGGGCGCTGTACGGGCTGCTGTTCACCATCGTCGTGCTGTTCGCCTTGCAGGGTGAGACCATCACCGCCCGGCCGGGGGACGTGGCTCGCATCGCGGTCCCGCTGGTCGCCTACTTCGCGGTGATGTGGACCGGCGGCCTGCTGCTATCCCGGGCGGTTGGACTGGGCTACGCCCGCTCCACCACGCTGGCGTTCACCGCCGCCGGGAACAACTTTGAGCTCGCCATCGCGGTGGCCATCGCGGTGTTCGGCGTCACCAGCGGACAGGCGCTCGCCGGCGTGGTCGGCCCACTCATCGAGGTGCCGGTCCTGGTCGGCCTGGTCTACGTCTGCCTGTGGGCACGCCGCTTCTTCCCCGACCAGACACCCAGCAAGCCCGCGGCCAGGCGATGAGGAGCGATCTTGTCCAGCACCAGCCCCGGCGACGTCAGACTCCGGTGACAGCCGCGTGCCGCAGGTAGCGTTCGCCTGCGTGCGCAATGGCGGGCGACCGGTCGCCGCCCGGCTCCTCACCGAGCACTACGCCCAGGCCCGCATCGTCGCACTTTCCGCCGGCACCCAACCCGGCGAGCACACCCACTCCGAGGGCGCCGACATCCTAGACAAGCTCGGCCTGGACTGCGGCACACCTGCGCGTCGCTCTGGCTGGGTGCGGGCGCGGATCCCAAGGTGGTGCAGCGGATCCTGGGGCACGCGTCGGCGGCGATGACGATGGACCTCTACGGCCACCTGATCGACCAGAACCTGTGGGACGCCGCCGCGAAGTTGGGGGCACCGAGGGCACTCGGGGCTGTGAACGACAAGAATCCGAGCGGGGAAACAGCCTAGGCCCTGACCTGGGGTTTTGTGTGGAGCCGCCTGTCGGAATCAAACCGACGACCTATTGATTACGAGCGTCAGCGG
>DASSKA010000205.1:0-11918 GCA_035690905.1 Nocardioidaceae bacterium
GACCCCACTCGTCGTCGGCGACGCCGGTCACCTCGGCGGCCGCGAGGCGCGGATGCGCACGCAGCCGGGCGGCCACCGCCGTGGCAGGTACCTTCACCCCTCCGGAGACGACCACGTCGTCGACCCGGCCCAGCACGACCAACCGGCCGTCCTCGTCGAGCCGGCCGAGGTCCTGGGTGCGGAACCAGCCGCCGTCCATCACCCGGCCGGTCGCGTCGGGCGCTCCGTCGTACCCCTCGAACAGCACGGGCCCCGCGATCTGCACCCGCCGCTCGGCATCCACCTTCACCGCGACCCCGTCGAGCGGCAGCCCGTCGTACACGCAGCCGCCGCAGGTCTCGCTCATGCCGTACGTCGCGACCAGCCGCAGCCCGGCGTCTTCAGCGGTACGACGGAGGGCCGGGTCCATCCCGGCGCCGCCGACCAGGATCGTGTCGAAGCAGCGCAGCGCCTCGAGCTCGGCGGCGGAGCCGAGCATCCGGGCCAGCTGGGTGGGCACCAGGGACACGAAGCGGCGAGGGCCGGTCATCGCGGCCGCCGCCGAGCAGAAGTCCGGGTGTTCGTCCTGCAGCACCGGCTCGGTGCCGGCCAGCACCGACCGGAACAGCACCTGCAGGCCGGCGACATAGGCACCGGGCAGGTTCAGCAGCCACTGGCCCGGTCCGCCCAACCGGGCGGCCGTGCCGGCCGCGGACGCGCGCATCGCCGCGCGGGGCAGCACGACGCGCTTGGGTTCGCCGGTCGAGCCGGACGTCTCCACGCACAGCGGCTCCGGCTCATCGGGGGCTGCCTCCCAGGCACGCAGCAGCCCGAGGATCTCGCGTGCGGATCCATGCACGGGTCGGAGGCTGGCCACGCGGCTCAGATTAGTGGGCCGGACCGGTCGAACCGGTCGCGCCCTGACAGACTTCCCACCATGGCAACCCCTGCACAGTGGCTGGAAGGTGCCCGGCCACGGACCCTGCCCGCCGCGGTGTCCCCGGTGCTGGTCGGCACCGGAGTCGCGGTCTTCGAGCACCACGCCGTGTGGTGGAAGGCGCTGCTGGCTCTTGTGGTGGCGGTGGCGTTGCAGGTCGCGGTCAACTACGCCAACGACTACTCCGACGGCGTGCGCGGCACCGACGCGGCGCGGGTCGGACCGCTGCGGCTGGTCGGCTCGGGCGCTGCCTCACCGGGCGCGGTGAAGACGGCCGCGTTCGCGAGCTTCGGCATGGCGGCGGTGGCCGGGCTGGTGCTCGCGGCCGCGACCGCGTGGTGGCTGGTGGTGGTCGGGCTGGTGTGCATGGTGGCCGCCTGGTACTACACCGGCGGCCGCAACCCGTACGGCTACCACGGCCTCGGTGAGGTCATGGTGTTCGTGTTCTTCGGGCTGGTCGCGGTGCTGGGTACGACGTACGTGCAGACTCTTGCGGTTCCGTGGCCGGCGTGGCTGGGCGCGATCGGCACGGGTTCGCTGGCCAGCGCGATCCTGGTGGCCAACAACCTGCGCGACATCCCCACCGACCGGGACTCCGGCAAGCACACGCTGGCGGTCGTGCTCGGCGACCAGCGCAGCCGACTGCTGTTCGTGCTGACGCTCGTGGTCGCCGCTGCGTCGGTCGTCGGCCTCACCGTCGGGTACACCGCCTGGGCGATGCTCGGGTTCGCCTTCCTGGCCGCCGCCGGGCCAGCGGCACGGACCGTGCTCGGCGGCGCCCAGGGCCGGGACCTGATCCCGGTGCTCCAGGGGGCGGGAGTGGCTGAACTGCTGTACGCCGCCGGCCTGTTCGTGGGGCTGCTGGTCGGGTCTACCGCGGGATGACCTTGTGGGTGCCGTCGCACCACGGTTGGCGCTGCGACTTGCCGCAGGCGCACACCGCGACCACCGGACGGGTCACGTCGTGGGCGTTGCCCTCGTCGTCACGGACCGTCTCGGCTCCGCGCACCAGGAGCGGCCCGCCGGGGCACGGGGTGACCTCCACCGGGCCGCGCTTCGCGTCCCTCACCAGCCTCAGTGGGGTGTTCAAGCCACGACCTCCTTGGCCAGCGGGACCCGCAGCGAGCTCCGGCCCTGCTGCCACGCGGTGAGCATCTGCTCGCCGGACACCGCGTCCACGAACAGGCAGGTCGCCGCGCCGAACAGCACCTCCCGCTCGCAGCCGGGGTCCTGTTCCACCAGACCCGCGCAGATGCTGCGCAGCGCGAGCTGCTCGTGCACCGCGTCGGCCTCCACGTGCTCGTCGAAGTACGCCGCCACGGCGTCGGGGAGGTTCAGCCTGCGGATGCCGCCGGCGTACTTCCGGCACGGCAGCGAGCTGCTCGCCTCGAAGGCGCCGAAATGGCCCATGGCGGCCGGGGCCAGCCGCCGGTGCAGGCCCAGCAGGCTCATCGTGTTGCTGACCGCGAGCGTGCTGCCGGGGACGCTGTCGACGTAGCCGCCGTAGTCCCTGTCCAGGCCGCAGCCCTCCAGGCTGTCGCCGAACAGCGTCTGGTGCACCCGCTCCGCGTGGCCTCCGCCGTACTCGTCGTACTGCAGCTCCACCAGCGTCGCCTTGGGGCCGCCGACGAGGCGCGGGATCGCCCACGACTGCGGGTCGGCCTCCTTCAGGGTGAACAGGCTCCGGTGCACCATGAACTCCCGGAACTGGGCCAGCCCGGCCTCGCGCTGGACGTACGCCGCTACGGGCGGACCCTCGAAGGAGCCGGTCAGCGTGAACAGCCGCTCGGCGAGGTCGCCGCGGTCCTCCAGGGCCGCGTCCACCCAGTCCGTCGTACGGCGTCGAAGGTCGGCCTCGAAGACCGCTTCCAGCTCACGCCGGACCGCCAGCAGCTCGGGGTCCCACTCCCACTCCGGGTCGACCCCGGCGAAGCCGCGGTAGTGCAGCTCGTAGCAGGTCCACAGCGCGAGCTGAAGATCGTCGTCGGTGAGCACGTCGGCCGGGTTGCCGACCGCCGCCCGCCGTCGCACGTCGGCCGTGGCCGCCCCGACGTCGAGCGGCGCCTTTCCGGTCAGTGCGCCGTTCACCGCCTCGCTCAGCGGCCCCCGAGGGGTTGGTGGCTGCATGGCTGCTCCTCGCCGTGCCGTCACGGGCCGCTCCCGGCCCCGTGCTGATGGTCCCGGCAGGTACCCACCCGGTCCGCTTCGATGCTCACCGGTCCGAGTGGGCGCTGGGGCCGCTCCGAGCCCGGTCCCGAGAGCGTCCGCGCGGGGCCGAACGGGTCCGTCGACGCGCGAGCGCCGGTTCGTCAGGGTTCGAGCCAGTCGCCGGTGTCGGCGAACCGGTCGAGGGTCTTCTGGTACGGCGCGATGTCGATGCCCGCCGAGGCGAGCCAGCCGTCGTCGTAGTAGGTCTCGGCGTACCGCTCCCCGCCGTCGCACAGCAGCGTCACCACGCTGCCGGCACGGCCGGACGCGCGCATCCCGGCCACCAGCCGCAGCGCGCCCCACAGTGCCGTGCCGGTCGACCCGCCGACCAGCTTGCCGGTGACCTGGCTGCACCAGCGCGCAGCGGCGATCGAGGCGGCGTCCGGGACCGCGATCATCTCGTCGACCACCGAGCCGATGAACGACGGCTCCACCCGGGGCCGGCCGATCCCCTCGATGCGTGAGCCGCGTCCGGTGACGTACGACGGATCACCGCGGCGCCAGCCCTCGAAGAACGCCGAGCTCTCCGGGTCCACGACGCAGATCCGGGTGTGATAGCGGCGGTAACGGACGAACCGCCCGATGGTGGCCGAAGTGCCACCGGTGCCCGCGCCGACCACCACCCAGTCCGGCACCGGGTGCCGCTCCTGGGCCAGCTGGCCGAAGATCGACTCGGCGATGTTGTTGTTGCCGCGCCAGTCGGTGGCCCGCTCGGCGAAGGTGAACTGGTCCATGAAGTGCCCGTCGCACTCGGCGGCCAGCCGGCGGGACTCCTCGTAGATCGCGCCCGGGTCGTCGACCAGGTGGCAGGAACCGCCGTAGAACTCGATCAGCTCGATCTTCTCCCGCGACGTGCTCGCCGGCATCACCGCGACGAACGGCAGGCCGATCAGCCGGGCGAAGTACGCCTCGGACACGGCCGTGGACCCCGAGGACGCCTCGATGACCGTCGTACCCTCGTGGATCCAGCCGTTGCACAGCGCGTAGAGGAACAGCGACCGCGCCAGCCGGTGCTTCAACGACCCGGTCGGGTGCACCGACTCGTCCTTGAGGTAGAGGTCGACGTCCCAGGACTCCGGCAGCGGGAACACGTGCAGGTGGGTGTCCGCGGATCGGTTGTTGTCCGCCTCGACCTTCCGGATCGCCTCGTTCAGCCAGTCCCGGTCACTCACTGTCACTCGCGGCGGTCGTCTTCCTTGGCCCGCGCCGCCTCGAACCTCTGGGAGGCCCTCGTGGCTCGCCGCTGCACGGCGGCCGCGAAGTTCTCGCGCTGCCGACGCAGCAGGAACAAGGACGCGACCGCGGAGATCAGCACCGCGACCACGAACGGCCAGATGATCGGCACCGAGCCCGCCCCGGTGACGAGCAGGTACACGCCCGCGACCAGGGCGTAGGCCACGACGAACAGGCCGATGCGCGACAGCGTGTAGACCGCGAATTCCTTCACCGCACCAGCGTAGTCGTCCGGTGTCCGGGCCGCCCGGCGGCGGTCTTTGCGGCCGCGCCTACGCTGGGTGCGTGGGCAAGTTCGCGCTTGTGGTCGTGTTGTTCGCGGCCATCGTGTACACCGGGTTCTGGCTCCTGGAGAGACGGCGCATCCGGCGGGAGGACCCGGCCTGGGTTCCCCGGAGGGTACGTCGACGGAGGGCGGTCGCCCCCGACGACGACGAGGACTTCCTGCGCGGGCTCGACGGACCCGGCCGGCGGCCCCCGGACCAGACCCCCGACGATCCCCGCTGACGACAGGCAGATGCAGATCGGGGCACCGCGGCTGCCCCAGGCCGTCACGAGCGTCGGTTCGAGCGGAGTTGTCAGGCGCTGGACCGGCTAGAGCCGGTCACCCGTCTGACAGCTCGGGGACGATGCCGAGGATCAGCCGCCGGCGTAGGAGTGCATGCTCCCGGCACCGAAGAAGTAGTTGATGCCGACGAAGTTGAACATCAGGGTCGCGAACCCGATCAGCGCGATGATCGCCGCGGTGCGGCCCTTCCAGCCCGCCGTCGCGCGCGCGTGCAGGTAGGCGGCGTACACCACCCAGGTGATGAACGCCCACACCTCCTTGGGGTCCCAGTTCCAGTAGCTGCCCCAGGCGTACTCCGCCCAGATCGGCCCGGCGACCAGCGCCGCGAACGTCCAGATCGGGAACCCGAAGGCGTGCACCCGGTAGGCGGCGCGGTCCAGGATCGAGGTCTCCGGCAGCCGGGCCAGGTAGCCGCTGCTGCGCACCGTGCCGCGCCGCTCGGCCCGGTCCTTGACGAGGTACAGCGCCGAGGCCAGGGCGCCCACCGCGAACGCGCCGGAGGCCAGGATCGCGGCGGTCACGTGGATCATCAGCCAGTACGAGTGCAGCGCGGGCACCAGCGGCCCGGCGGGCTCGTAGAGGAACAGCACCGCGCACATCAGCACGACCACCTCGAAGGCGGTCACCATCAGGCCCATCCAGCGCAGCTGGTAGCGGCGCAGCAGCAGCAGGTACATCACGGTGACGCCGAACGTGCCGGCCATCGTGAACTCGTACATGTTGCCCCACGGCACCCGGGCCGGGTCCGAGGCCAGCCCTCGGGTCACGACCGCCGACAGGTGGATCAGGCAGGCGACCACGGTCAGCGCCACGCCGATCCGCCCGAACCGGTCGATGCTGAACTCCCGGTCGTCCGGCTCCGCCTCCGGGGGTACGACGGGCGCCGCGCCGGGGTCGGCGGGGGCACCGGAGCCGACCGGGACCGGCTGCGCGGCCCGCTGCTCCGCGGCCCGCTGCGCCTGCGACGTGGCCCGGACCGGGACCTTGCGGCTCATCGCCCACTCGGCGACATGGGCCAGGAGCGCCAGCGCGTACACCACCGAGGCGAACGCGATCGCATGGTTGCTGAACGATCCGAAGAACGCGGGTGTCACACCATCTCCCTGTCCATGTGCTCCCCGTCCAAGGGGGACCGGTCCGTCACGTCCGGGCCGGGGCGGCGTCCTCCACCGCCCGGCAGAGCTCGTCCACCTCGCCCTCGAGGTCGCCGCCGGCGCTGCGGTCCAGGCCCGCCACCTCGACCAAGGTACGCCCGTCCTCACGGCGCGCCCGGACCCAGGTCCGCCGGGGCCGCACGAACAGCGAGCCGAGCAGCCCGAGGATGCCGAGGAGCACTCCGGCCAGCGCGATGCCCTTGCCGGGAGCGTTGCTGATCTGCAGCTTCACCCAGTGGTCCACGCCGTCGAACCTGATCGACCCGCCGCCGGGCAGCTGCTTGGTCTGCCCGACCGCCATGTCCAGCCGGTCCGGCCGCCCGCTCGGCAGCTTGAAGAGCCTCATCTGCGACTTGTCCAGGTCGTAGACCGACTGCGGCCGCCCGGAGTCCATGCCCAGGTCGCCGTGGTAGGCCAGCAGCGTCATCACCGGTTTCAGCGCGGCCGGGAACCGCGAGAACGGGCCTCGGGCCATGGTGAAGCCGTAGGTGGGCAGGAACAGCCCCTCGAAGCCGAGCTGCTGCGGGGCCGCGTCGGGAACCTTGATCACCCCGAAGGACTCGAACGACGCGTCCTGCGGGAGGAACACCACCGGGCCCTGGTAGGCGATGTTCCCGCGGCCGTCGCGGACGGTGACCCGGGGCGCGTAGCCGTGCCCGACGAGGAACACGTCGGCGCCGTCGATCTGCAGCGGGTGGTTGACCATCAGCCGGTCCTTCTGCACCGGCTCGCCGGGGGCGCTCTGGTAGTCCAGCTCGGCGGAGAAGTCGGTGGGCTGGCCGGCCTGCGGCCCTGAGGTCAGGTAGTGGACGTGGAAGTTCTTGACCGTGAAGCTCAGCGGCGGCAGGTTCGACGGCTGGAACAGCGAGCCGGGAGAGAACTCGTCGTACTGGCTCAGCGAGTTGGAGAACCCCTGGCCGACGACGGTGATCACGCCGCCCTTGTAGCCGAACAGCTGACCGATCGCGAAGCCGACCAGCACCACCAGCACCGAGACGTGGAACAGCAGGTTTCCGGCCTCGCGCAGGTAGCCGCGCTCGGCGGCCACCGAGTCGGCAGCGGCGGAGGGCGAGGTGTCGACCGATACCCGGAACCGCCGCTTCCGGAGCGCGGCGCGGGCCCGCTCGAGAACGACGGCGGGCTGCTCCTCCACGGTGAACGAGCGGGACACCGGCAGCCGGCCGAGGTGGCGGGGGGTGCGCGGTGGGCGGGCCCGCATGCCGCGCCAGTACACCCGCAGCCGCGGCACGATGCAGCCCACCAGCGAGATCATCAGCAGCAGGTAGATCGCGCTGAACCACACCGAGTCGTAGACCGAGAACAGGCCCAGCTTCTCGTAGATCGGGGTCAGCGTCGGGTGCGCGGCCTGGAAGTTGGCCACGTCCGCCGACGCGATGTTCTCCTGCGGCACGATCGAGCCCGGGATCGCGGCCAGCGCCAGCAGGAACAGCAGCACCAGGGCGGTGCGCATCGAGGTGAGCTGCCGCCACGCCCAGCGGGCCAGCTCCAGGGGGCTCAGCGTGGGCGGCGCGGGCGGCGGGGTCGGCGGTGTGGTGGAGGCCCCGCCCGCCCCTGTCTGCTGCTCGGTGGTCCTCATACGGCCACCGAGAACCCGCCGACGAGGCTGCGCAGGTCGGCCACCCACTGGTCCCAGACCCCGGTGACCAGCAGCACGCCGACCACCACGAGCATTGCGCCACCGAGCCGGGTCACCCAGACCTGGTGCCGGCGCACCCAGGCGACCGCTCCGAGCATCCGCCGGAACATCAGCCCGGCGAGGATGAACGGGATGCCCAGCCCGAGGGAGTAGAAGACGCTGAGCAGCGCCCCCCGGCCGGCGGTGCCGGAGTGCAGCGCCAGCAGCTGTACGGCGGACAGGGTCGGCCCGATGCAGGGCGTCCACCCGAGCCCGAACAGCACGCCGAGCAGCGGCGCCGCGGCCAGCCCGACCGCCGGAACCCGGTGCACGCGCACGTCGCGCTGCAGGAACGGCACGAAGCCCAGGAAGGCCAGCCCGACCACGATGGTGATCGCGCCGAGCACGATGCTGATCTGGTGCGTGTAGGCGAACAGCCACTCCCCCAGGGCCCCGGACAGCGTGCCGAGCGCCACGAACACGAACGTGAAGCCGAGCACGAACAGGAAGCTGCCGAGCACCATCCGGCCCCGACGGGCAGAGCCGAGGTCCGAGCCGGACAGGCCGGTCGCGTAGGACAGGTAGCCGGGCAGCAGCGGCACCACGCACGGCGAGAAGAACGACACGAGGCCGGCCGCCACGGCGACCGGGACCGCCAGCAGCAGCGACCCGGACAGCACCGCGTCGCGGAACCAGGAGCCGATGTCCATGGCGACCATCACGCGCCGCCCTTCTGCGTCGGCGGGCCGAACTTCGCGTCGTGGACAAGATCGTAGAGCGTTGTCTTGGACACCTCACCGAGCACGGAGCCCGCGACCCGGCCCTGGGGGTCGATGACCACCGTGCTCGGGATCGCGTTCGGGGTCAGGGTGCCGCGGAACGCCAGCAGGGTCCTGCCGTCCTGGTCGTAGATGCTGGGGTAGGGCACGTGGAAGGTGCGCACGAACGCCCGCGCCGCGGCCTTGTTCAGGTCCCGGGAGTTGATGCCCAGGAACGCGACACCCTTGCCGGACAGGTGCCTGGCAGCGGCCACCAGCGTGGGCGCCTCGGCCCGGCAGGGCGCGCACCAGGACCCCCACACGTTGACCACCACGACCTTGCCGCGGTAGTCGGCCAGCGAGACCTGCTTGCCGTCCAGGGTGGTGCCGGAGACCGGGCCGGGCCGCTTCCGCTCACTGACCGGCAGCGACGTGATGGCGCCCTGGCCGGCGACGTAGCCGGTGCCGCCCGACCCGCCGGAGGAGTCCGACGAGGAGCAGCCCGCGAGCAGTCCGCCGGCGAGCAGCAGGCCTGCCAGCAGCGGGGCGGTACGACGGAGGCGCCGGGACCGGGCCACTCAGGCACCACCTGCCGGGGGCTGGTGCTGCGGCGGCGCCCCGCCCGCGGAGATCGGGGCGCCCCGGTACTTCGCCGGGAGCATGTCCGCGGCCGGCTCGGAGTAGCGCAGCGTGGTCAGCGTCTCGCCGTCGAAGGACAGCGAGGTGAGGCTGCACAGCGTGCACTGGCGGCGTCGCGGGTCGTGCAGGAAGGACCGGCCCTCGACGTAGAGGCGGGTGGTCCAGATCGGCAGCTGGTGGGAGACGATCACCGCCTCGTGGCCCATGGCGGCGTCCCGTGCGTCGTACACCGCGGCCAGCATCCTGGCCACCAGCTGCTTGTACGGCTCGCCCCATGACGGCCGCCACGGGTTCCACAGGTGCCGCCACGCCGACGGCTTGCGCAGCGCGCCGTCGCCCACCCCGAAGCCCTGGCCCTCGAAGACGTTGCCGGCCTCCAGCACCCGCTCGTCGACTACCAGGTCGAGACCGCGGGCCTCGGCCAGCGGGGCTGCGGTCTCCTGGGCGCGCTCGAGCGGCGAGCTGACGATCCGGGTGATGTCCCGGTCGCCGATGCTGTCGGCGACCCGCTGCGCCATCGCGGTGCCGAGCTCGGACAGGTGGTAGCCCGACCGGCGGCCGTAGAGCACACCCGTCGGGTTGTGCACCTCGCCGTGCCGGAGCAGGTGGACCACTGTTTTCATGGCGGCCTCAGCTCCCGGCCGGACCGTGGGTGACTGCGGCAGCCTTGGCTGCGGCAGGGAGCGCCGAGACGATCCGGTCCAGGGCCCGGTCGTCGTGAGCGGCGGAGACGAACCACGCTTCGTACCCGCTCGGCGGCAGGTGCACCCCCCGGTCGAGCATCGCGTGGAAGAACGCCGCGAACGCGCCGGCGCGCTGCCGGGAGGCAGCGGCGAAGTCGGGGACGGACGTCACGCCCTCCTCGACGAAGAACACTCCGAACATGTTCCCTGATCTGCCCATGACGTGCGGCACACCGGCCTCGCTCAACGCGCCGGAGACGGCCTCCTGCAGCAGCCCGGACGTCTTGTCGAGCGTCGCGTACACCTCGTCGGTGGCCAGCCGCAGCGTGGTCAGCCCGGCGGCCATCGCGACGGGGTTCCCCGACAGCGTGCCGGCCTGGTAGACCGGCCCTTCCGGGGCGAGCACCGACATCACGTCGGCGCGGCCGCCGAACGCCGCGGCGGGAAAGCCCCCGCCCATCACCTTGCCGAAGGTGAGCAGGTCCGGCCGCCAGCCCTCGACGGCGCCGTCGAGGCCGTACTGCCCGGACCGGGTGACCCGGAAGCCGGTCATCACCTCGTCGCTGATGAACAGCGCGCCGTGCCGGGCGCAGGTCTCGGCGAGGAACCCGTTGAAGCCCGGGCGCGGCGCGACCACACCCATGTTGCCGGGCGCCGCCTCGGTGATCAGGCACGCGATCCGCTCGCCGTGCTCGGCGAATGCGGCCTCGACCGCGGCCCGGTCGTTGTAGGGCAGCACGATGGTCTGCTCGGTGGACGCGGCGGGCACCCCGGGCGTGCCGGGCACCCCGAAGGTCGCGAGCCCGGAGCCGGCTGAGGCGAGCAGCGCGTCCACGTGCCCGTGGTAGCAGCCGGCGAACTTGACCACCAGGTCCCGGCCGGTGAACCCGCGGGCCAGCCGGATCGCGGACATGGTGGCCTCGGTGCCGGAGGACACGAAGCGCACCGTGTCGGCCGGGGTGCGTGCGACGATCTCCTCGGCGAGCTCCACCTCCGCGGCGGTGGGGGCGCCGTACGACGTACCGCCGGCGGCCGCCTGCGCGACCGCGGCCAGCACCTCACGGTGCGCATGACCGAGCAGCATCGGCCCCCAGCTGCCCACCAGGTCGACGTACTCGTTGCCGTCCACGTCGGTCAGGTAGGCTCCGCGGGCGCTGCGGATGAACCGCGGCGTGCCGCCGACGGCGGCGAACGCCCGCACCGGGGAGTTCACGCCACCGGGGGTCACCGCCTGGGCGCGCGCGAACAGCTCCTCGGACGCGGTCGTGGGCAGGTGGGACGGGTTGGCAGGACTCACCCGGCCATTGTCCCCGAGCACCGAAGCCCACCCGAACCCGGTCTGCCGCTGTGACGCACGCCGCACCCGCCTCGTAACCTGGACCGGTATCGAGTCGTTGAGGTTCCAGAAGGGGGATCCTGGGTATATCGCGGACATCCCGGGCGAAGAGAGGGGAACCATGGCGGAACGGAGCAAGGACGCGACCTCCGCGGGCAGGCACGTGCGCCGGCCCGCAGCCGCCGGCAGCAAGCGGCTCACCAGCTGGCAGAAGGCCACCGCGCTCGTCCCGCTCGCGCTGCTCTCCGGTGCCTGGACCACCAGCATGATGGCCGGGCCGAGCGCCACCGCGGCGTCCCCGCACGTCTCCCGGCTGCCGGACGGCACCCCGATCCCGAGCCACCCGCTGAAGAAGCCGGCCAGCGTGTCCGCGCCCGGCTCCGTCGCACCGGCGGCCCCGCAGGGCGGCGTGCAGGGCGTCGCCGGTCAGGCCTCGCCCGACGGCATCCCCTCCGTGGCGCTCGCGGCGTACCAGAACGCGGCTCGGGTCATCGACCAGGCCGACCCGTCCTGCCACCTGCCGTGGCAGCTGCTGGCCGCGATCGGGCGGGTCGAGTCCGACCACGGCAGGTACGGCGGGAACGTGCTGGGCTCGAACGGGCTCGCCCGGCCGGGCATCTACGGCATCCCGCTGGACGGCTCCGCCGGCACCGCGTCCATCGCGGACACCGACTCCGGGAGGTACGACGGGGACCCGGTCTACGACCGGGCGGTCGGCCCGATGCAGTTCATCCCCTCGACCTGGTCGGTGGTGGGCGTGGACGCCGACGGCGACGGGGTCCGCAAC
>DASSKA010000206.1:0-10721 GCA_035690905.1 Nocardioidaceae bacterium
CATCTTCCGCTGACGGTCCCCAAACCCTGAGGCCTCGAGGCCAATCGAAAGAGCAGTCCGTCGGGCCCCTGCGAGGCTGACGGACTGCTCTTTCGATTGGGGGAGGGCGTTCGAGGGGTTGTGGGTCAGCCGAAGCGGCCGGAGATGTAGTCCTCGGTGGCCTGCTCGGACGGGTTGTTGAAGATCCGGGTCGTGTCGTCGATCTCGATGAGACGGCCGGGCTCGCCCGTCGCCTTGAGGTTGAAGAACGCCGTGCGGTCGGAGACACGCGCCGCCTGCTGCATGTTGTGCGTGACGATGACGATCGTGTAGTCGGACTTGAGCGTGCCGATCAGGTCCTCGATCGCCTGGGTCGAGATCGGGTCCAGCGCCGAGCACGGCTCGTCCATCAGCAGCACCGACGGCCGCACGGCGATGGCCCGGGCGATGCACAGCCGCTGCTGCTGCCCGCCGGAGAGGCCCATCCCCGACTTGGACAGCCGGTCCTTGACCTCCTCCCACAGGTGCGCCGCGCGCAGCGCCTTCTCGACCACGTCGTCGGTCACCGACTTCGGCAGCCGCCGGCCGTTGAGCCGCAGACCGGCCAGCACGTTCTCGTAGATCGACATGGTCGGGAACGGGTTCGGGCGCTGGAACACCATGCCGATCTGCCGGCGCACCTCCACCGGGTCGACCTCCGGCGCGTACAGCGACTGCCCGTCGATGATGACCTTGCCGTCCACCCGGGCACCGGGCACCAGCTCGTGCAGCCGGTTCAGCGACCGCAGGAACGTGGACTTGCCGCAGCCGGACGGCCCGATCAGCGCGGTCACCGACCGCGCCGGGATCGTCATCGAGACGCCCTCCACGGCCAGGAAGTCGCCGTAGTAGATGTCCAGGTCGGAGATGTCGATGCTCTTTGCCATCACAGTTCCCTTCAGCGGCGGGCGGCGATCAGCCGCCCGATCAGCCGCGCCAGCAGGTTGAGGGCCATCACGATCACGATCAGCACCAGTGCGGCGCCCCAGGCGCGCTGCTGGCCGTACGTCGCCGGCACGCCCGGCTGCGTGAACGAGTAGTAGATGTAGACCGGCAGCGTCATCATCCGGCCGCCGAACAGGTTCATGTTCACCGAGTCCGTGGCCCCGGCGATGATCAGCAACGGCGCCGTCTCACCGACCACCCGCGCCACTGCCAGGGTCACCCCCGTGATCACGCCGGGCAGTGCGGTGGGCACGACGACCTTCAGCACGGTGCGCCACTTCGGCACCCCGAGGGCGTACGACGCTTCACGCAGCTCGCCCGGGACCAGCCGGAGCATCTCCTCCGCGGACCGGACCACGATCGGGATCATCAACAGGGACAGGGCTATCGCTCCGCCGAAGCCCATCCGGACACCGGGTCCGAAGAAGATCACGAACAGCGCGTAGGCGAACAGGCCGGCCACGATCGACGGCAGGCCGGTCATCACGTCGACGACGAACGTGACCGTCCGCGCGAGGCGGGACCGCGCGCCGTACTCCACGAGGTAGACCGCGCTCAGCAACCCGACAGGCACCGAGACCACCGTGGCGGCCAGCGTGATCAGCAGCGTGCCCATCAGCGCGTGGTAGATCCCGCCTCCGGGGCCGACGATGTTCCGCATCGAGTAGGTCAGGAACTGTGCGTCGACGACGCCGGCGCCCTCGGCGACCACCTTCCACACCAGCGAGACCAGCGGCACCATCGCCAGCGCGAAGGCCACCCAGACCAGCGTGGTGACCAGCCGGTCGCGGGCGGCCCTGCCGTTCTCGACCACGGCCGACCAGGCGGGCAGGCCGACGGCGTAGAGGACCGCTGCGACGGCCGCCCAGCCGGCCAGGTTCCAGCCCAGGCTCAGGGACAGCAGCCCGGACGCGGCGACCGCGAGCACGGCGACCAGCAGCGGCGCCCAGCGGGGCAGCCGTGGCCGGGCCAGGGTCAGCGGGGCACTGACCGGCTCGGCGCGGGGCAGGACGTCCACGCTCACTTGAGCTTCCTCTCGCTGCGCGTCACGATCGCACGGGCCGCGGCGTTCACCGCGAAGGTGAGCACGAACAGCGCCAGGCCGCTGGCGATCAGCGCGTTCACGCCGAGCCCGGTCGCCTCCGGGAACTTCAACGCGATGTTCGCCGCGATCGTGGACGGGTTGGTGTTGCCGATCAGGTCGATGGTGACCACGCCGCTCGCGGACAACACCATCGCGACCGCCATCGTCTCGCCCAGCGCGCGACCGAGGCCGAGCATCACCGCGGACACCAGCCCGGACCGCGCCGGCGGCAGCACCGCCAGCCGGACCATCTCCCAGCGCGTCGCGCCGAGCGCCAGCGCGGCCTCCTGGGTCAGGGTCGGGGTCTGCGCGAAGATCTCCCGAGCGATCGCGGTGATGATCGGCAGCACCATGATCGCCAGCACGATCCCCGCGGTGAGGATGGTCCGCCCCGTGGTGGACCCGGGCCCGGCGAAGAACGGGATCCAGGAGGCGTGCTGGCCGAGCCAGACGTACGCCGGCGCGAGGTGCACGCCGAGGAACCCGATGCCCCACAGCCCGTAGACCACGCTCGGGATGGCGGCCAGCAGGTCCACGACGTAGCCGAGGGCCCGCGACAGCCGTCGCGGGGCGTAGTGCGAGATCACCAGCGCGGTGCCCACCGAGAGCGGGGTGGCGATGAGCAGCGCGATCACCGCGGCCAGCACGGTGCCGTAGATCAGCGGCCAGAGGTACGACGTGAAGCCGCTCGCCCCTCCGAGCGCCTCCGGCCCCGCGCCGAGCGCCGGAATCCCCTCGACGGCCAGGAACGCCGCCACGCCGCCCATCGCGAGCAGGATGAGCAGGGCGGCGCCGCGGGTGGTGCCGGAGAACACCCGGTCACCGACCCGCCGCGAGCGAGTTGCGCTGAGCGTGCTCACTGTATCTTGGCGACCTGGGCCTCGGCGCGCTTGCTGAAGCTGCTGGACAGCGGCGCCGACCCGGCCGTCTTGGCGGCCGCCTGCTGCCCCTGCGGGCTGAGCACGTAGCTGAAGTACTTTCCGACCAGGTCACCGGTGTGCGCGCTGCCGTAGCTGGGGCAGCCGATCAGGTAGGACACCAGCACCAGCGGGTACGCCCCCGGCGCGGTGGTGGTCCGGTTCAGGTTCAGCGCCATGTCGCCGGCCGACCGGCCGCTGACCGGCTGCGAGGCGTCCAGGGCCTTGGCCGCGCCATCCGCCGTCGGTCCGACGTACTGGCTGCCGACCTTGATCTTCGCGGTGCTGAGCTGGCCGGCCTGGCTGGCGTCGGCGTACCCGATCGTGCCCGCGCCGTTGGTGACCGCCTGGATGACGCCGGAGGTGCCCTGGGCCCCCTCGCCGGACTTGACCGGCCAGGTCTCGCCGGCCGGGTTGCTCCAGGCGCCCTGGCTGGCCTGGCTGAGGTAGTCGGTGAAGTTCTCGGTGGTGCCGGAGTCGTCGGAGCGGTGCACCGGGGTGATCCGCTGCGCCGGGAGGTTCGCGCCGGGGTTGTCGGCCTTGATCGCCGGGTCGTTCCACGTGGTGATGGAGCCGTCGAAGATGCCGGCCAGCGTCCTGGGGTCGAGCTGGAGGTCCTGCACGCCGCTGAGGTTGTAGACCACCGCGATCGGGCTGACGTAGTCGGGCACCTCGATCGCGGTCTGCCCGCCACAGACCTTCTTCGACTTGGCGACCTCCTCGGTGGTGAGGTACGCGTCCGAGCCGGCGAACGGCACGCCTCCGGACAGGAACTGGTCGACGCCGCTGCCGGAGCCGACCGGGTCGTAGTTGACCGTGACGCCCGGGTGCGCGGTCTGGAAGCCGGCGCGCCAGGCCTCCTGGGCGGCCTGCTGGGCGCTGGAGCCGGCCCCGTTCAGGGTGCCGGACAGGCTGCCGGCGGCGTTGGCGGGCTGCTCGTTGGCCGCGCCGCAGCCGGACAGACCCAGCCCGAGGGCCACAGCCGCGGCAGCGGGGATCGCTGCCCGGCGGACGGTGCTGCTGTTCACGTCGTCTCCCACGTGTCGTCTGCTCTTCTCGTCGTTGCCGACGCTAGGCAGCGCAGGTGAAGCGACCCGATTGCTCAGGTGAACGGGACGTGAACGGTCAGCGAGATCTGCCCCACAGCGGCACCGTCATAGCGGCCCCCCGCCGTCTCTTCAGTACGCCGCGGCGGGGGGAGGTACGACGGACGCGGGCGCACGTCCCATCAGGGGAGGACGTGGCCACGTGTTCCCGGCGACATGCCGCCGCCCGTCGTACGGCTCACGTCAGGGCAGCTGGAAGACGTAGCGCAGGATCCAGTACGCGACCGCGGCGGCCAGCGCGGCGGCCGGCAGGGTGAGCACCCAGGCGGTCACGATCGAACGGGCCATCCCCCAGCGGACCGCGGAGAACCGGCGCGTGGCGCCGGAGCCCATGATCGCCGAGGTGATGATGTGCGTGGTCGACACCGGCGCCGAGAACACGAACGCGGTGACGTACAGCACCCCTGACCCGACCGACTCCGCGGCGAACGCGTGCGGCGGGTCGAGGTGGATGATCCGGCGGCCGAGCGTGCGCATGATCCGCCAGCCGCCCGAGTAGGTGCCCAGCGAGATCGCGGCCGCCGCCGAGGCGATCACCCACACCGGCAGGCTCTCGGTGTCGGCAGGCAGGTAGCCCGCGGTGATCAGCGCCAGGAAGATCACTCCCATCGTCTTCTGCGCGTCCTGCAGGCCGTGGCCGAGCGCCATCGCGGCCGCCGAGCCGGTCTGGGCGAGCCGGAAGCCGCGGGTGACCCGGTGCGGGTGCCGGCGCCGGAAGATCCACAGGATGGCGGTCATCACCACGAACGCGGCCGCGAAACCGACGAGCGGCGACACCACCATCGGGATGACGACCTTGCTCCACACGGTGGTCCAGTGCACCAGCGCCCCGGAGGCGATCCCGGTGCCCACGAGGCCGCCGATCAGGGCGTGCGAGGAGGACGAGGGCAGCCCGAAGTACCAGGTGACCAGGTTCCAGGTGATTGCACCGAGCAGGCCGGCGATCACTACGATCAGCCCGGCGCTGCCCTTGGGAGGCTCGATCACTTCGCTGACCGTCTTGGCGACCTCCTGACCCAGGAAGGCGCCGACGAAGTTCATCACCGCCGCCATCACCAGCGCGATGCGCGGGGTGAGGGCTCGGGTGGAGACCGACGTCGCGATCGCGTTCGCCGCGTCGTGGAAGCCGTTGGTGTAGTCGAACGCGAGGGCGACGACCACCACCGCGATCACGATGGCAAGGGCCACGCTCAGGACTCCTTGACGGCGATCTGCTCGATGATGTTCGCTACCTGCTCGAAGGCGTCGATCGCGCCCTCGAGCGAGTCCACGACGTCCTTGAGCTTGAGCACCTCCAGCGCTTCGTACTTGCCGCTGAACAGCTTGGCCAGGATCCGCCGGTAGCTCTTGTCGCCGGCGTTCTCCAGCCGGTTGATCTCGATCCAGTACTCCTCGAGGTCGCGCATGGTCTTCAGCCGCGGCATGGACTCCGCGGTGAGCTCCGCGGCGCGCTGCAGCACCTCGACCTGGTTGGCCAGCTCCGAGGGCAGCCGCTCGACCTCGTAGAGCAGCACCAGGTCGACGGCCTCCTCCATGTAGTCCATGACGTCGTCGAGGCGGGAGGCCAGCGAGTAGATGTCCTCCCGGTCGAACGGGGTCACGAACGTGGTGTTCACCCGCCGGACGATCTCGTGGGTGGTCTCGTCGGCCTCGTGCTCGGCATCTCGCATCCGCTTGGCGATCGCCTCACGGTCGTTGCCCTCACCGAGCATCTCCGCCAGCAGCTCAGCCCCGTTGACCAGGTGCGTCGCCGACTGCGTGAAGAGGTCGTAAAACGTCGTGTCTACCGGGCGTAAGCGCAACGGCACGGCGAACTCCTGTGTCAAGGAAACAAACCATGCACATGCTAGGGGCAAGCCGGGCATTGGTACCAACCCGGGTTGGTCCGGGCCGAGTGGAGGCGTACGACGGGCGGGCCGCTCGTGGTACGCCGGTCAGCGGCGACCCTGCTCGGGAACCCGGGGAACGCCGAGCAGCTTGTCGATCTGCTCCTGGCCCAGCGGGGAGTCGGACTCGCTCGCGGCGATGATCAGGTTGGTGGTCAGCTCGACCTCGGCGAGGAGCTCAGAATCCTCGAGGGGGACATTCAGCTGGTCATCCACGAGGATGCTCCCTCCGGGCCTCATTGATCCTCATCTCTGCCTCGAATGTGATGCCCGAGCGCTGCACGGCGGGCGTCCCCGTGTGACCGAACCGTCTGCCCCCGTGCATCCATTGTGGCGGACCACCAACGTCGTACCCATAGTCATTTCGGACAAACGAGAAGGGCCCCGACGGTTGCCCGCCGGGGCCCTTCTGGTGGCGCGTGTCGCGCCAGAAGCCTAGTTCAGCCGGTGCGTCCGCTTACAGCGGCCGGACGTTCTCGGCCTGCGGACCCTTCGGGCCCTGGGTGACGTCGAACTCGACCTTCTGGTTCTCGTCCAGGGACTTGTAGCCCTGGGACTGGATGGCCGAGTAGTGGACGAAGACGTCGTCGCCGCCACCCTCCTGCGCGATGAAGCCGAAACCCTTCTCGGCGTTGAACCACTTGACGGTGCCTTGAGCCATGCTCAGATACTCCTCTGACAGGGGGTCTGGAACCGCCACCGCGGCGGCCCCAGCTGCAGATGCGGGTGAAACGCCGTGCCCCCTCATCAAGCCATGAGCAAATCTGAGAAGAAACGCCGTCGGATCACAAACTCCGCGGGCGTCTACCTGCTGGAACTTGCATCTGCAGCGGCGATGAGACTACCAACAAACTGGCCGGTGTCCATAGTGGGACACCGGCGCGTCAACCGACGCGCCGTCCCGGCCTTGGCACCGATGAGCCAGTTCCCCCATTCCCGCACGTCACAGCCACCACTCTGGTTACGCTGTGGCGGCTCGGGGGTGTCAAGGCGACACGCCGGGCCCAGTCAGATCGCAGAGTCAGTTCGGAGTGCCGGTTGGGAGGCCGCCGCTCCGAGAGCCGATCCTCCCGCGTGCCCATGAACGTGATGCTTCCCCCGGCCCGCCGGCCCCGTCCGTCGTACCGCCGGATCGGCGCGACGCTGCTCGCCGCGGCCATGCTGGCCGGGCTGCTCGGGCTCGGTGCGGGCTCCGCCCAGGCCTCGAGCGTGGACGCCTTCTCGACGTACCAGCCGCAGACCACCTGCAGGAAGACGCCGCTGCCGGGCACGGTGTACCTGCTGCATTGGCTGCAGAGGCACTACCCGCACCCGGGCTTCTCCTCGATGATGCGCTCCTGCGACACCGCCGGGGTGACCGAGCACAAGGACGGCCGCGCGCTGGACTGGGGCACCGACGTGACCGACCCGTCGCAGAAGGCGCAGGCCGCGGCGCTGCTGACGCGGCTGTTCGCCACCGACCGGCACGGCAACCCCGACGCGCTGGCCCGGCGGATGGGCATCATGTACCTCATCTGGGACGACCACATCTACGGCGCCTACACCGACCCGGCGTTCGTCAAGCGCGACTACCTCGCCTCGGGCTGCAAGACCGCGAAGCGGTGTTCCCCGACCCTGCAGCACCGGGACCACATCCACATCTCGCTGTCCTGGGCGGGCGCGTCCGCGCAGACCTCGTTCTACCGCGAGCGCCACGTGCCGTCGCTGCCGGTGTTCTACCCCGGCACCCGGCGGCTCGACCCGGTGCAGACCGCGGTGGTGAAGGTGACGGTGCCGGCCGACGGGGGAACGGTGAGCACGCCGTTCCGGGTGACGAAGGGTACGACGTACCGCATCGTCGCCGACGGGCTCTACCGGTTCGGGCCGGAATCCCGCGTCGGCGACGCCGCCTGCGCCTGGAACGGTTCCGGCTGGGCGCCGAGCAGCACCGGCCTGCTGGTCAACGGACACAGCCCGTGGGCCGACTCGTGCACCGACGGGCACACCCACGTCGCGTCCTACACCGCGCACCGCACCGGCGTGCTGCGCCTTCAGGTGGGCGACACCACCCCGCGCGACAACGCCGGGTCGCTGACCTTCGCGATCGTCCGCCCGGACCTCCGGGCCGTGACCGTGGCCTCCCACCCGCCGGTGGCCGGCCCGGCGCCGCGGCCGGCGCGCCACGCCGGCCCGCCGGCGCGGCGGCTGAAGCTGGAGCAGCTGACCGTACCCGCGGCGCACCGGCGCGGTGCGCTGACCGACCGGGCGCTGCGGGCCGGGCACCGGTACCGGCTGGTGGTCACCGGGGTCGCGCAGAGCGGCAGCGTCGCCTTCGACGGCAAGTGCGTCGACTACGCCGGGCACTACCGGTCGCAGTACACCATGGACCTCAGCCAGCCGAGCGCCGATCACCTGGCCCTGTTCGTGGACGGGGTGCCGGTCCGGCTCCGCGCGTCCGGCGCACACCGGTCGTGCAGCCCGACGCACCGGTACGTCGCACGGCTGACCGCCCCGGTCGGCGGGCGGGCGCACGTGCGCGTCTGGGACCCGTTCGACTACGGCGACAACACCGGCTCGCTCCGGGTCCGGCTCACCCGAGTCTCCTGACCCGGGGACGACCCACTGGAGGCGGCGATGCTCGACCTGAGCTTCACCCAGGTCACCCGGTTCCGGCCGTTCCAGGTCGTCGCGGACGCCTTCGTGCAGGCCACCGACCGGCCCCGCCCGCACACCGGCCTCACCCTCTCCGAGGCCGGGCCACCGGCGCCGTTCGCGGCGGTCGAGGTGGAGACCGGCGGCTGCGACAGCGTGCGCGCCGGGCTGGCCACCTCCGAGGGTGACTTCGTCGGGCTGGTCCTGCACGGTGACCGTCTCGCCCTGGAGGTACGACGGACGGGGCGGGCGAGCACGGTGAAGCACGCCACGGTGGACCGACCCAGCAGGCTGGCCTTCGCGCTGTGCGAGAACCGGATCACCGCCCTCACCGACCACGGCAGCGGCTGGCGGCCGATGCTGACCGCCCGCCCCCGCAAGGGCCCGGACCTCCGCCGCCCGGAGACACTCGCCGGCTACCGCTACGCATGGGGCACCGACCCCGGCTCCGACACAGCCGGAACCCTGGGCGCCGTCCGGGCGGGCCCCTTCGGCATGACCGGCCTGCGCGACCCGCACCTGGTCACCCAGGCCGACGGCCGCCCCTACGAGCGCGACGGCCGGCTGTACCTCACCTGGACCTGCGCGGGCCTCGGCGGCTTCCGTCAGGCGCACTGGGGTGTCTTCGCCCTCGACCCGCACGACCCGACCAGCCTGGAGCAGACCGCCCAGCTCTACACCGCCCGCGACGGGCTGCTCCTCGGCGACCACGCCGGCCACCTGGTCCGCGACGACGACCGCTGGATCGTGCTCACCAGCGCCTGGGGCGACTTCCGCCCGGGCAGCGTGCACGCCCGCTGCACCGAGACGACCGACGACCTGCTCACCGGCGTGCACCTCCTGCGCACCCAGCCGCTCGAGCTCCCCACCCGGCACGCCGCCTGGGACCCCGGCCTGGCCCGCATCGACGGCCGCTGGCACGTCAGCTTCGTGGAGAGCGCCTCCCAGCGGCCGTTCCGGTTCCATCCCGCGCTGGCCTCCGGCCCACCCGAGCACACGCCCTGGCGCGAGGGCCTGCAGCTCCGCGGCGCCGCCGGTCACCTGACCCAGTGCGAGGGCCCGATCCTGACCCGGCGCGGCGAGGACTGGTGGCTGCTCGCGAGCGACGGGGACGGCCGCGGCTATCCGGTCTTCGACCTCGACCTGCATGAGCGCGGCCGGCTGCATGCGCCGTATCCCACCAACATCCCGCACCCGCAGACCATCCCGCTCGAGGACGGCAGCCACCTGCTGGTCACCTTCGACGGCACCGGGTACGCCGAGCAGACCATGGGGTACGGCGGGCACGGCGACGTGCTGGTGATGCGGTCCCGCTGACCGGGTGACGGGCCATGCCCGGCGTACGTCGGGTCAGGCAGACGTGACCGCGGCCCACACCGTCTTGCCGCCGCCGGAGGGCACCACACCCCACTCCTCCGCGAGCGACTCCACCAGCATCAGACCGCGCCCGCCGGTCGCGTCCAGATCGGCCGCACGCGGCCGCGGAACGCGGGTGTGCGCGTCGGTGACGAGGATCCGCACCTGGCTGTCGTCGCGCCGCAGCTCCAGCTCTGCGAACCCGTCGGTGTGCACCAGTGCGTTGGTGACCATCTCGCTGACCAGCAGCGTGACCGTCTCCTCCAGCGGGGCCAGCCTCCAGCTGTGCAGCGTCTCCCGGGTGAACGCGCGGGCCCGGGACACCGCGTCGACGTCCTCCACCGTCAGGGTGGCAGAACGACGGCCGGCCGGCGCCCCGGCGAAGTCGCAGACCATCAGTGCCACGTCGTCGCGGCGGTGCGTGCCCAAGGAGGCGAGGATGGCGTCCGCGTCGCCGTCGGGCTGACCGAAGCCGGCGGCCGCGGCGGCCTCCATCAGCGCGAGCACGCCGGTGGTCACATCGTCGCCGGGATGCTCCACCAGCCCGTCGGTGTAGAGCAGCAGCCGATCGCCCGCCTCGAGGCGGATGGTGGTGGTCGGCCACTGCTCGTCGGGGAGCACCCCGAGCGGGATGCCGCCCTCCTCGCCGATGGCCTGCACCGACCCGTCGGCCCGGCGAACCAGCGGCAGCGGGTGCCCGGCGCGCACGATCTTCGCCTCGCCCGAGGCCGGGTCGATCGCGATCAGGCAGCAGGTGGCCAGCACGTGCGCGTCGAGG
>DASSKA010000207.1:0-2463 GCA_035690905.1 Nocardioidaceae bacterium
CTACTACAAGGACGATGATCCGGCGAAGTTCCACGACGGTTGGCTGCGCACCGGCGACGTGGGGACGCTCGACGAGCTCGGCTACATCACGCTCACCGACCGGGCCAAGGACGTGATCAAGTCCGGCGGGGAGTGGATCTCCTCGGTGGACCTCGAGAACGCGCTGATGGGTCACCCGGACGTCCTGGAGGCCGCGGTCGTCGGCATCCCCGACGAGAAGTGGCAGGAGCGGCCGCTCGCCTCCGTCGTACTCCGGGAAGGTACGTCGGTCACGCCCGCCGAGCTGCGCGACCACCTGGCGAAGTCGTTCGCCAAGTGGCAGCTGCCGGACGCGTGGACGTTCATCGAGGCGGTGCCGCGCACGTCGGTGGGCAAGTTCGACAAGAAGGTGCTTCGCAGGAGGTACGGCGCGGGCGAGCTGGACGTGCAGGTCGCCAAGGAGTGAGCCCGGCTCGGCCTCAGAGCAGTGGCCGCAGCGGCGCCAGCACCAGCTCGGTGAACTTCCGGTGCAGTCCTCGGTCCGCCCACTCGCGAGCCTTGAGCTCGGAGGCACTGGCCAGGTCGGTCTCGAAGATCCGCTCCATCTGCGCGGCCATGTCCTCGTCGATGAACTCCACGTTGATCTCGTAGTTGCCGGTCATCGAGACGCGGTCCAGGTTCGCCGTACCCACCGTCGACCAGCTGCCGTCCACGGTCGCGGTCTTGGCGTGCACCATCGCGCCGTGGAAGCGGAAGATACGCACCCCGGCGGAGAACAGCTCGCTGTAGTAGCCGCGGGACAGCCAGTCGGCGACGACGTGGTTGGACCGGGCCGGGACCAGCAGCCGCACGTCCACGCCGCGCAGGGCGGCCGCCTTCAGCGCGTCGACGAAGTCCGAGTCGGGGATGAAGTACGCGTGGGTCATCCAGATGTGGTGGGAGGCGCGGTTGATCGCTTCCAGGTACATCGCCCGGATCGGGAACATCCAGAGGCGCGGGATGTTGCGGTGCAGCCGGATCCTCGGCTCCCACTCCGACGCGGTCTCGAGCAGCAGCGGCCGCCCGCCGTGCCGGTGCCGGCTCAAGTTCCAGAAGTCGGCGAAGGCCCTTTTCAAGTCCCATACCCCCGGCCCGGTGATGCGCACGTGGGTGTCGCGCCACTCGGTGGCGTAGGCGGTGCCGATGTTGTAGCCGCCGACGAAAGCCACGTGGTCGTCCACGACCAGGATCTTGCGGTGGTCCCGCCCGTAGCGGCGCAGGTCGAAGAACCGCCAGCCGGCGTTGTAGACCGGGTACTTCAGCACCCGCAGCTCTGGAGGGAACTGCTTGAAGACGGGGCGTACGACGAGGTTCGCGAACGTGTCGTAGATCGCGTACACCTCGACGCCGCGCTTGGCTGCGTCCACGAGGGCCTGCTTGAACCGCTCGCCGACGGCGTCGCCCTTCCAGATGTAGGTCTCGAACAGGATCTGCCGCTCCGCGGAGTCGATCGCCGCCAGCATGTCGTCGTACAGGTCCTTGCCGAAGGTGTACGTCGTGACCGTGCCCTCGCCGATCTTCACCTCTGCGGGCGGTGTGGTCCGGAACGGGCTCGGCTTGCGGCCGCGACGCCGGTAGGAGTCGACGAGGGTGAGGGTGAGTGCCAGCAGGAGCTGCACCCCGAACAACGACATCAGCGCGCGCCTGGCCAGCACGGTGAGCTCCAGGCCCATGGACCGCCGGGTCCGGGCACGGCGGAAGCGGGCGCGTCGGGTCACGAGGCAATCTTGCCAGGACGCCGGGAGACTCCGGCTAGGCGCTCCGCGCGTCGAAGGTCCGCGGGCGAAGGTGGCTGGGCAGGTCCAGCCACCATCGGCGGGCCTCCGCCCAGCCCCGGCCGTGCTGGTGCTGCGGCGCCGCGACCAGCGCGGTGAGGAGGTCGCGACGCCCACGCATCCCGAGGGCGTACGCCCAGGCCGGGTAGAGGTCCTCGGGCACGTCCTTCCGGCCCGCCAGGGCACGGCGTACGACGTCGGCGACGCGCTCCTCGGCCAGGGTCAGCTCCGTCGAGGTGCCTCGCAGGTTCCCCAGCGCCCAGGACGCCTCCACCGCCACCTGGGCGTCGGCCGCATCCCAGGACGTCACCGCCAGGTCGGCCAGCAGTGGCGCCTCGGTTGCGGGAGCCAGGAAGGACAGCACGCCGAGGCACTCGTGCATCCCAGGGATGTCGCCGCGCTCCATCGAGTCGCGCAGCTCGTCCGCGTAGGCCGTGCCCACCACCGGGCCGAACGGCAGCAGCATCATGAGTTCCAGGGCGTCGGCGCGCCGTTGGTCGTTGGTCTCGACGGTGACGTAGCGGAGCAGCCGGAGGAGGTCGTCGTCGCTCTGGACGTCGCTGCCCAGCTGCTCGTGCACACGTTGCCGGATCCGGTTGCCGAGTGCCTTCGACTGGGCGAGCGGCCGAGGGCCCTGGTCCTCCAGGATCGATGCAAGCGCGCGGTCCAT
>DASSKA010000208.1:0-15211 GCA_035690905.1 Nocardioidaceae bacterium
CCGCCCGGGGAGTTGATGTAGATCTGGATGTCCCGGTCGGGGTCCATCGACTCCAGGCACAGCAGCTGGGCCATCACCGCGTTGGAGATGTCGTCGCTGATCGGGGTGCCGAGGAAGATGATCCGGTCCTCGAACAGCTTCGCGTAGGGGTCGATGCGGCGGAAGCCGTACGACGTACGCTCCTCCCACTGCGGGATGTAGTAGTTCATGTCCGCGGCGTAGGCGCGCGAGGCGATCCCCTCGGAACCCCTGCGGTCGGTGAGACCGGGGATGTAGGTGCTGCTCATCTCTTCCCTCACTTCTTGGCCGGCCGGCCCTGGTCGGCGACCTGGCCGGCGGACGCGACGACCTTGTCGATGAAGCCGTACTCGAGCGCCTGCTCCGCGGTGAACCAGCGGTCCCGGTCGGCGTCGGTCTCGACCTGCTCGAGCGGCTGGCCGGTGTGCTGGCTGATCAGGTTGAACAGCACCTTCTTGATGTGCAGGGACTGCTGGGCCTGGATCTTGATGTCGGACGCGGACCCGCCCATGCCGCCGGAGGGCTGGTGCATCATGATCCGCGCGTGCGGGAGGGCGTACCGCTTGCCCTTGGCCCCGGCGCAGAGCAAGAACTGCCCCATCGAGGCTGCCAGCCCCATCCCGACGGTCGCCACGTCGTTGGAGATGTAGTTCATGGTGTCGTAGATGGCCATGCCCGCGTCCACGGAGCCACCTGGCGAGTTGATGTAGAGGAAGATGTCCGCCTCGGGGTCCTCCGCGTTGAGCAGGAGCATCTGCGCGCAGATCGCGTTGGCGTTCTGGTCGCGGACCTCGGAGCCGAGGAAGACGATCCGCTCCTTGAGCAACCGCTGGTAGATGTGGTCGTCGAGACCGTTGGTCTGGCCACCACCGTTCATCTGGGTCTCAGTCACGCCACGACCCTAGCCAACGCCACCCGCAGTTCCACGGGGGCGGTGCCGGTGTTCGCCAACAGCGGACTCCGGCTCCGCGTCGGGACCCTGCCGGGTCAGGAGGTCGCCGGCTCCTGCTCGTCGCCCTCGCCGGTGCCGCTCTCCTCGGCGCCCGCCTCCTCCTGGCCGGGCTCGGCGTACGAGCCGTCCGGCAGCAGGTTCTTCAGCTCCACGAGGTTCCCCGAGGCGTCGCTGACCTTGGCCGCCTCGACGATTCCGGCCAGCGCCTTGCCGCGGACCACTTCGGAGACCATCTCCGGGATGTGGTTGTGCTCGACCATGTGCCGGGCGAACTCGTTCGGGTCCTGGCCGGACTGCTGGGCCCGGCGGAAGATGTGGTCGGTCAGCTCCTGCTGGTCCACGCCGATCTCGCTGTTGCGGGCCACCTCTTCGAGCAGGAACTGGGCGGCGACAGCGTCGCGGACCCGCTTCTCCAGGTCGGCCTCGAACTCGTCGATGGTCTGTTCCTCGGAGTCGAGGTAGGCCTGCATGGAGATGCCGGCGTACTCCAGCTGCTGCTCGATGTTCTCCCGGCGGGCGTTGATCTCCGCCTCGACCATCGCGTCGGGCAGCGGGATCTCGACCAGCTCAAGCAGCCGCTCGAGCACGGCGTCCCGGGCGCTGGCGGCCTGCTCGAGACGCTTGCCGCGCTCCAGACGGGTGCGGATGTCGGCGCGCAGCTCGTCGATGGTGTCGAACTCCGACGCGGTCTGCGCGAACTCGTCGTCGACCTCGGGCAGGTCCTGCTCCTTGACGGCCGAGACCTTCACCTCGACGTCGACCTCGTTGCCCATCTGGTCGCCGCCGACCAGCCGGGAGGTGAAGGTCTTCTCCTCCCCCGCGCTCATCCCGAGCAGGGCCTCGTCGATGCCGTCGACGAGACCCTCCGTGCCGACCTGGTAGCTCATCCCGGTCACCTCGGCGCCCTCGACGGGCTCGCCGTCCTTGCGGGCCAGCAGGTCGATGACCACGAAGTCACGGTCGGCCGCCGGCCGGTCCACCTCGCGCAGGGTGGCGAACCGCTCGCGGAGGTTGCGCAGCTGCTCCTCGACGTCCTCGTCGGTGACCTCGACGTCCTCGACGCTGACCTCCAGCCCCTCGTAGTCGGGCACCGTGATCTCCGGGCGGACGTCGACCTCGGCGGTGAACTCCAGCGTGTCGTTGTCGTCGAGCCGGGTGATGTCGATCTGCGGCTGGTCGAGGGGCTGCAGCTCGTTGGCCTGCAGCGCGTCGACGTACAGCTTCGGCAGCGCCTCGTTGATCGCCTCGTCCAGCACGGCGGGCCGGCCGACCTGCCGGTCGATGACCATCGGCGGGACCTTGCCGCGGCGGAAGCCCGGCACGTTGATCTGCTTGGCGATCTTCTTGTACGCCGCGTCGAGGCTCGGCTTGAGCTCCTCGAAGGGCACCTCGACGGTGAGCTTGGCCCGAGTGGGGCTCAGAGTCTCGACGGCGCTCTTCACAGGTCTGTCTCCTCAGTGTCTTGCGAGAATTTGGATCTTCGAGAATCTGGTTCCTCGAGGGGGTGGTGCACCACGCTCGACCGGTCCGCGCGAGCCCCGGTCGGGCCCACGTGTGAGCATGGTCGGGGCGACAGGACTCGAACCTGCGGTCTCCTGCTCCCAAAGCAGGCGCGCTAGCCACTACGCTACGCCCCGGCGCCGCACGCAGCGACGGGCCCTCGGAAGTCTAGTGGACCGGCCGCCGGGGTCCGTAATCGGTGCGCAGCACCCACCAGGCGGCTGGTCTCGCCGCCGGACCGAGCCGCCGAGCAGCAGGGGCCGCCGAGCCTTCCACCGGTCGAGCCGGTTCGGCCGCGGGTGTCCGGCTGTGGCACCATAGGGGCGCGCCCCGGGCCCTTGAACGGATCGGTCTGACCGTCCGTTGAACAGCCTCACCGGCGCGCGCGGATGTAGCTCAATGGTAGAGCCTCAGTCTTCCAAACTGATGACGCGGGTTCGATTCCCGTCATCCGCTCCGTTCCCCCGCCGCCTTTCCCGTTGAGTGGTCACGCGCGGCGCGATCAGGACTGACGCTCAACCGTCAGCGGCGGTGCACCAGGAGCAGCGCGCGGTCGTCGTTCATCGACTCCAGCCGGTTGATCAGCCGGCGGGCACCGTTCTCGAAGCCCGCGCGCAGCAGCCGCTCCCCCTGGCCCACCAGCTTGTCGATGCCCATCGCGATGTCCCGCTGCGGGGTCTCCACGAGGCCGTCTGTGTAGAGCAGCAGCGCGTCGCCGTGCTGCAGGGTGCCCGCGACGCAGCTGAACTCGGCCTCGGGGATGACCCCGAGCACCGGTCCCTCGGTGTGGTGCACGCCCCATCGGCCGGAGCCGGCGTGCAGCTGCACCGCGGGCGGGTGACCGGCCGAGCGCAGCTCGAAGTCGCCGGTCTCCAGGTCGAGGTAGAGATAGATGGCGGTCGCGAACCCCTCGCTCCAGTCCTGGCGCAGCAGGTAGCCGTTCGCCGCAGGCAGGAACTCCGCTGGAGGCATGGAGCCGAGCAGTCCGCCGAAGGCCCCGGACAGCAGGAGCGACCGGGTGCCCGCCTGCTCCCCCTTGCCCGAGACGTCGACGACCGCGACCTGGAGCCATCGCCCGTCGACGGTCCGGCTGGCCACCATGAAGTCGCCGGCGAACGAGGAGCCGCCCGCGGAGCGCATCACCGCCTCGGCGTACCAGCCCCCCGGCAGCTCCGGCAGCTTGCCCTGCTTGTTGATCCGATCGCGCAGGTCCACGAGCATCGACTCGCCTCGTGCCCCTGCGACCCCGAGACGGGAGCGGCGGAACGACGAGACCAGGATGATCAGCCCGATCACGAACTCGACCACGATCGATGCGATGCGGCGTCCGTCGAGCGCGGTGGGCGTGGCGGCGACCACCACCACCACGATACCGAGCACGAAGACCACGAACCAGGGCAGCGTGCGCGGGCCGAGCACCAGGTTGCCGATCACCATCGGGATGACCAGGGCGACCATCGGCACCGCTGCGGGCAGCTCGTAGATCAGCCCGGCGATCACCAGCGTCAGCGCGGACAGCAGCAGCACCCACGGCATCTCGGCTTCGCGCAACCGCCTGATGGTCATGTTCCACCGTCGCGTCACCACCCGGCGAGCTGGCAGGCTCGCCGAACGGGCAGCAGAGGACGCGGAAACCACGGATAGACCTTAGTGGGACGAGGAGCGGAGCGGGGGCTTTACCGAAAGGCTACCTGGGCACAGCGGCCCGCCCTCCGTTCCCGGACCTGCCCGCGCGAGAGCGGAACACCGGCTGGCAGCGCGGGCACCAGAACAGGTTGCGTCCGCCCAGCACCTGAGTGCGCACCGAAGCGCCGCAGACGTGGCACGGGCGACCGTCGCGCCGGTACACGTACACCTCGCCGCCGTGGTCGTCCACCCGCGGTGGGCGGCCCATGGCCTCCGGCGTGTGCTCGTCGCGCACGGTGTCGATGCGGCCGGTCCGCACGCCGTACGCCATCAACGCCACCAGGTCCTCCCACAGCGCCTCGAACTGGCCACGTCGCAGGCTGTTGCCCGGTCGCAGCGGATGGATCCGGTGCCGGAACAGCACCTCGGCGCGGTAGACGTTGCCCACCCCGGCGAGCACCGCCTGGTCCATCAGGAGCGCGCCGATCGGTGCCCGGCTGCGTCGCACCCGCTCCCAGGCCCTGGTCCAGTCCGCGTCCGCGCACAGCGGGTCCGGCCCGAGCCGGTCGAGGATCCGGTCCCGCTCGGCGGCGGTGAGCAGGTCGCAGGCGGTGGCGCCCCGAAGATCGGCGTACGACGGACGGGCGCCGGTCCCGACCAGCCGGAGCCTGACCTGGCCGACCGGCGCCGGCGGTGGCCCCGCCGCGACGTGCAGCTTGCCGTAGAGACCGAGGTGCACGTGCACGAACCGGTCCTGCTCGAAGCCGACGAACAGGTGCTTGCCGTAGGAGTGGGCGCCGACCAGCACGGACCCGTCCAGCAGCGCCGCTGCATCGGCGAACCGGCCCTGGGGGCTGCTCACCCGCACCACGTGTCCGGCGAACCGGTCGCTGACCTCGGTGGCGAGCCGGTGCAGGGTGTGCCCTTCCGGCACCTCACTCGCCCCGCGGCAGCGCCGAGGCCGGCAGCGTGGGCAGGGTCCCCGACCTCTCGTACTCGCTGAGCATGCCGATGCGCCGCCGGTGCCGCTCCGCCCCGGAGAACGGTGTGGCCAAGAACACCTCGACGAACCGGGTCATCGCCTCCACGGCGTGCATCCGGCCCCCGACCGACAGCACGTTGGCGTCGTTGTGCTCGCGGGCGAGCACCGCGGTCTCCTCGCTCCAGGCGAGCGCCGCTCGGACGCCCCGGACCTTGTTCGCCGCCATCTGCTCGCCGTTGCCCGAGCCGCCGATCACGACGCCGAGGCTGTCCAGCCCGTCCTCGCGGTCCCTGGCGACCCCCTCGGCCGCCCGCAGGCAGAACACCGGGTAGTCGTCGTCCGGGTCATGGACGAACGGCCCATGGTCGACCGGTTCGATGCCGTTGTCGGTGAGCCAGTCCATCAGGTGGTTCTTGAGCTCCAGGCCGGCGTGGTCGGAGCCGAGGTGAACGCGCATGGCGGAAGTCTCTCAAAAGGTCCGGTCGAGGAAGGCCGCTATCTCCGCGAGCGACGCCTCGGCGGCGTCGAACAGCTCCGGGCGACGCCAGAAGCCGTGCACCATGCCCGGGTACGTCGACAGCTCCACGTCCCCGCCGGCCTCGCCGATGCGGCGGGCGAGCTCCTCGTCCTCGTCGACGAGCACGTCGTGCTCGGCGGCCACCACCAGGCTGGGCGGCAGGGTGTCCAGACGCTCCGAGCGCAGCGGGGCCAGGTCCGGGTCGATGAGGTCCTCCGGCGACCCGGCGTACTGCTGCCAGTACCAGGCGGCCTCCTCCGCGGTGAGCCCCGCGTTGGCCTCCGCATAGGAGGGGGAGCCCCGCTCCGGGTCGAGGAACGGGTAGACCAGCACCAGGGCGGCGAACGCGTTGGGGTTACGCAGCGCAGCCACCAGGGCGAGGTTGCCGCCGGCGCTGTCCCCGAGGGCGACCACCCGGGTCACGTCGACGCCGGCGTCGGCGCCGTTGGCCATCAGCCAGGCCAGCGCGGTGTCGACGTCGTCGGGCGCCGCGGGGAACCGGTGCTCGGGCGGGCGCCGGTAGTCCACGGCGAGCACGGCCAGCCCGGTCCGGTTGGCCAGCCGGCGGGACTGCGGGTCGTGCGTGTCGAGGTCGCCGAACACGAATCCGCCGCCGTGCAGGAACAGGATCGCGCCGGTGAGCTCCGCGCGGGGCTGGGGCAGGTACAGGCGGCAGACCACGCCGTCGGCGTCCACGTCTCGAACAGACGCCACGTCCTCACGCGACTCGGCCGCGGCCGCGGTGCGGTGCTGCCGGCGCCGCTCGGCGATCTCCTCGGGTCCGGCACCCGCGATGCTCGGCTGCTGCGCCCACTCGGCGAGCGCCGCCCGGGCCTGCGGGTGCAGCACCTCAGGCCTCCAGCCTGCGCAGCTCCTCCTCGACCACGGACGGGTCGAGCTTGGTGAACACCGGGGTGGGCTTGTCGACCTTGGTGCCGGCCTGCAGCGGCCGGCGCTGCCAGCGTGGCGTCGTTGAGTACTCCCCGGTGATCACCGGGTACGTCGCGTGGTCGTCGTCGAGGCCCGCATCAAGGTCACGGACCTCCTCGATCCTCGGCATCGGCTGGATCCGGCCGCTGCCGCCGAGCACCTTGTCGACCTCGTTGGCCGAGAAGGGCAGGAACGGCGAGAGGATCAGGTTCAGGTCGGCCACGCACTGCGCGGTCACGTGCAGGATGGTGCCCAGCCGGTCCCGCTGGTCCTCGGCCTTCAGCTTCCACGGCTCGTGGTCCGAGACGTACTTGTTCACCTCGGCCACGGTGCGCATCGCCTCGGACACCGCCTGCTTCATCCGGTTCCGGCCGATGAGGTCGCCCACCGACCCGAACGCCCCCTCCACCGCCTCGAGCACGGTCCGGTCCTCGGCGGTCAGCTCGCCGGCGGGCGGGATCTCGCCGAAGCTCTTCGCGATCATGTTCGCGGTGCGGTTGACCAGGTTGCCCCACCCGGCGACCAGCTCGTCGTTGGTACGTCGTACGAACTCGGCCCAGGTGAAGTCGGCGTCCTGGTTCTCCGGGCCGGCGACGGCCACGAAGTAGCGGAACGCGTCGGGCTGGTAGCGCGACAGCAGCTCGCGGACGTAGATGACCACCTTCTTGGAGGAGGAGAACTTGCGGCCCTCCATGGTGAGGAACTCCGAGCTGACCACCTCGGTGGGCAGGTTCAGCTCGCCGTACTCCCCCGGCGACCCGCCGCGCGCCCCCTTGCCGTTGTAGGCGAGCAGCTCCGCCGGCCAGATCTGCGAGTGGAAGGTGATGTTGTCCTTGCCCATGAAGTAGTAGGACGGCGACTCGGGATCGTTCCACCACTCGCGCCACCGGTCCGGGTCGCCGAGGCGGCGGGCCCACTCGATGGAGGCGGACAGGTAGCCGATCACCGCGTCGAACCACACGTAGAGCCGCTTCGTCGGGTTCTCGCGCCAGCCCTCGAGCGGCACGGGGATGCCCCAGTCGATGTCCCGGGTGATCGCCCGGGGCCGGATCTCGGCCAGGATGTTCTGGCTGAACCGGATCACGTTGGGCCGCCACAGGCCGGTGGCCTGCCGCTGGTCGAGCCACTCCCCCAGCGCCTCGGCGAGCGCGGGGAGGTCCAGGAAGAAGTGCTCCGTCTCGACGAACTCCGGGACCTCGCCGTTGATCCGCGAACGCGGGTTCTTCAGGTCCTGCGGGTCGAGCTGGTTGCCGCAGTTGTCGCACTGGTCGCCCCGGGCCCCGTCGTACCCGCAGATCGGACAGATGCCCTCGATGTAGCGGTCCGGGAGCGTGCGGCCCGTGGACGGCGAGATCGCCCCGAAGGTGGTCTCCTCGATGAAGTAGCCGTTGTCGTAGACGCCCTTGAACAGCGCCTGCACCACGGCGTGATGGTTGCGCGTCGTGGTGCGGGTGTAGAGGTCGTAGCTCAGCCCGAGCGCGACGAAGTCCTCGACGATGAGCCGGTGGTTCTGGTCGGCGAGCTCCTGCGGGGACACCCCCGCCTCGTCGGCGGCGATCAGGATCGGCGTGCCGTGCTCGTCGGAGCCGGAGACCATCAGCACGTCGTGGCCGGCCATCCGCATGTACCTGCTGAACACGTCGGAGGGCACGCCGAAACCGGCCACGTGGCCGATGTGGCGGGGGCCGTTGGCGTACGGCCAGGCGACGGCGGACAGCACCTTGGTCATACCCATGATCCTAGGGACGCCGGCGAGTCGGCCGCCGCCTGGCCCGGTCCGCGGGCAGCAGAAGCGGTCAGGAGAAGTCCGGCCTGGCGTCCCGGGTGCGCTTGAGCTCGTAGAAACCGGGCGTGCTCGCCACGGCGAGCACCCCGTCCCACAGCCTGCCGGCGTCCTCACCCTTCGGAGCCGGGGTCACCACCGGGCCGAAGAACGCGACGCCCTGGGTGCTGATCACCGGGGTGCCGACGTCCATCCCGACCTGGTCCATGCCCGCGTGGTGGGACTTCTTCAGCGCCTCGTCGAGCTCCTCGGTGTCCATGGCGTCCGCGAGGGACACGGGCAGCCCGACCTCGTCGAGCGCCTCCTCGATCAGTGCCCGGTCGACCTTGCGCTGCCCGACGTGGATGCGGTTGCCGAGCGCGGTGTAGAGCGGCAGCAGGATGTCCTCGCCCTTGTGGGCGGCGGCGGCCATGCACACCCGCACCGGCCCCCAAGCACTTTCCAGGAACTTCCTGTAGTCCTCAGACAGCCCTTCCTTGTCCTGGTTGAGGTACGCGAGGCTCATCACGTGGAACTCGGGCGCGATCGGACGCACCTGCTCCACCTCGAGCACCCAGCGGGACGTGAGCCAGGCCCACGGACACAGCGGGTCGAACCAGAAATCGACACGGACGCGTTCGGTGCTGCCAGTCATGCTCGGCCCTCCTGTACGGCGCAAACGGCTTCCGGTCCGGTAACCCGGCTATTGGTTTCATTGTTCCCGCGCCCGGGTGCGAGGATGCACCCATGCCTGGAACCAACCTGACGAGGGAAGAAGCGCGCGTCCGCGCCGAGCTGCTCACCGTGGACTCCTACACGGTGGATCTCGACCTGACCACCGACGAGCGGACCTTCGGGTCCACCACCGTGATCCGCTTCGGCTGCAGCCAGCCCGGCGCGTCCACGTTCGCCGACCTGGTTGGGGCGACGGTGCACGAGGTCACCCTGAACGGGGAGCCGCTCGATCCCGCCGCGGTCTACCACGACAACCGGATCCAGCTCGACGGCCTGCAGGCCGACAACGAGCTGCGCGTGGTCGCGGACTGCCGCTTCAGCCGCACCGGCGAGGGCCTCCACCGGTTCGTGGACCCCGCCGACGACCGGGTCTACACCTACACCCAGTTCGAGGTCCCGGACGCGAGGCAGGTGTACACCACCTTCGAGCAGCCGGATCTCAAGGCACCGTTCACCTTCACCGTGACCGCTCCGGCGCACTGGAAGGTGTTCTCCAACGCGCCGACCCCGGAACCCGCTCCGGTCCGCGACGGCGTGGCGGTGTGGCGGTTCCCCACGACCAAGCCCATCTCGACGTACATCACCGCGATCGTCGCCGGCGAGTACCACGAGGTGCTGGACTCCTACACCGGCAGGGGCGGCGAGATCCGGCTCGGGCACTACTGCCGCCAGTCCATGGCCCCCTACCTCGACGTCGAGCACCTGCTGGAGATCACCAAGCAGGGCTTCGGATTCTTCGAGGACGCGTTCGACTTCCCCTACCCGTTCGAGAAGTACGACCAGGCCTACGTGCCGGAGTACAACATGGGCGCGATGGAGAACGCCGGCTGCGTGACCTTCCGCGACGAGTACCTTCCTCGCAGCCGCCAGACGCACACCTTCTTCGAGCAGCGCGCCAACACCATCCTCCACGAGATGGCGCACATGTGGTTCGGCGACCTGGTGACCATGAAGTGGTGGGACGACCTGTGGCTGAACGAGTCGTTCGCCGAGTGGGCTGCGCACCACTCCTCCGTGCAGGCGACCGAGTTCGTGGAGGCGTGGACCGGGTTCACCAACCTGCGCAAGAACTGGGCCTACCGCCAGGACCAGCTGCCCTCCACGCACCCGATCGCCGCGGACAACTACGACCTCGAGGCGGTCGAGGTGAACTTCGACGGCATCACCTACGCCAAGGGCGCGTCCGCGCTCAAGCAGCTGGTGGCCTGGGTCGGCGAGGAGGACTTCCTAGCCGGTCTGCGCGCCTACTTCAAGAAGCACGCCTACTCCAACAGCCGGCTCACCGACCTGCTCCAGGCGCTGGAGGCCTCGTCCGGCCGTGACCTGCAGGCCTGGGCCGAGGAGTGGCTGGAGACCAGCGGCGTGAACATCCTCAGCCCTGAGTTCGAGGTCGACGGCGAGGGCCGGTTCAGCTCGTTCGCGGTGCACCAGGCGGCGGCCAACGAGAAGTTCCCCACGCTGCGCCGTCACCGGCTCGGCATCGGCCTGTACGACCGGGTCCAGGGCCGCCTCGTCCGTCGTACCTCCCTGGAGACCGACGTCGAAGGCGAGCGCACCGAGATCCCGCAGCTGGTCGGCGAGAAGCAGCCGGACCTGGTGCTGCTCAACGAGGGCGACCTGACCTTCGCGAAGATCCGGCTCGACGACCGGTCGCTGCGGACCGTGGTGTCGTCCGTCGACTCCCTCGACGACTCCCTGGCGCGGGCGCTGTGCTGGGCTGCCGCCTGGGACATGACCCGAGACGCGGAGCTGGCCACCAGCGACTTCGTCGCCCTGGTGCTGCAGGGAGTGGGCACGGAGTCGGACCTGACCGCGGTGTCGGCGCTGCTGCGCTACGCCAAGCAGGCGATCGACCTGTACTCGCACCCGACGCACCGGGCCGCGTTGAAGGATTCCTGGGAGCGCGGGCTGCGCAAGCTGCTCGACAACGCCGAGCCCGGCAGCGACCACCAGCTCGCGCTGGCGCGCGCGTACGGCTCGGCGGCGCTGAGCTCCGAGGGCCTGGACTTCGTGCAGGGTCTGTACGACGGGTCGGTGACCCTGCCCGGCCTGGCGGTCGACACGGACCTGCGCTGGGTGCTGCTGAAGTCGCTGGCCTTCGCCGGACGAGCCGACCGCGCGGCCATCGACGCCGAGCTCGAGCGCGACCGCACCATCTCCGGGATGGAGAACGCAGCGGGGTCGCGCACCGTGATCCCGACGCCGGAGGCCAAGCAGGAGGCGTGGAACGACGCGGTGGTCCGCGACGACGTGCCCAACGAGACCCAGCGCAGCGTGGCGTTCTCGTTCCAGGTCGCCGGCCAGGACGAGCTTCTCGTGCCGTACGTCCAGAAGTACCTGGACGTGGCGTCGACCATCTGGGAGGAGAAGGGCACCCAGCGCGCCACGGTGGTGCTGGAGCTGATGTTCCCGCGTCAGATCGCCACCCAGGAGACGCTCCACACCGTCCACGCCTGGCTGGCCTCCACGAACGCCAACCCGGCGGCCCAGCGCTACGTGCGCGAGGGCTGCGCGGACCTCGAGCGGGCGCTGGCCGCCCAGGCCAAGGACGCCCCGGCCTGATCCGGACCGGCTGGGCGCCCGGTCGAAGGGCGGGGCGCTCAGTCGGCGTGGAGCATGCGCGGACGGCGTGCATGCTCGGCGAGCATCGACAGTCCCTGGGTGATGCCGCCGACCAGGTCACCGGCGGCGAAGGCGCTCTGCATGGAGAGCACCGCGAGCCTCACCAAGCTGTCGTCGAGCACCCGGCGCACCTCGGCCCCGGTGACGACCTCCACGATCCGCGCCGACGGGTCGACCATCACCAGCACCGACCGGGCGGGGGCGGCGAGCACGGCGTGCAGCCGCTCCGCGAATGGGCGAGCCTCGCCCTCCGACCTCCCCACGAAGACGGAGAACTCGAATCGGCAGATCGTCTCCGCATCCCGGATCGCCTTGTCGATCTCGTAGCGCTCCGTCGGGGTGAACGGGTCACCAGCGGGCACTTGCACCACCCCGGTCGGCGTCCTTGGTCTCTGCCGTTGCGGCGTCGCCGCGGTCGGCGGCCTCGACGCCGTCCTGGGGACCACCGAACCAGGTGCTCTCCCCGCGCCACGCCTGCCCCGGCTGGTACTTCTGCCCGCGAGCCATCGACGGCACGAACACCAGCACGCTGATGCCGATGAACAGTGCCCCGGGCAGGATCACCAGCACCAGCAGCATGTCGAGGGCCGACACCGAGGGCGCCTCGGGCCACGTGTTGGGCGCGGATGCAAGGGCGGGCGCCGCGAGCAGGGTGACCAGGACGGCAGGGGTCAGCGCGAGTGCTCGCGCGACGCGACGTACGGCGGGGCGGGGATCTGTCATCACGAGGCACAGGCTATCGAACCTAGGCCTGCTTGGATCCGGCGACGTCCGGCTCGTACCCTGACGACCCATGAGTGTCTTCGACCAGACGACGTGCGGCACGGGGACGCTGTGTCACCTCGTGAAGTCCTGGACCGGCAACGAGTCGCTGGCCCGGGCCTCGAACTGGTTGATCGCGAAGCCGCTGGCCATCATCGGCCTGATCATCGTCGCCGCGGTCACCCGGTGGATCCTGCACCGGCTCATCGACCGGGTGGCGCAGCGGGCGGCCGCCGGCCTGCCGACGATGGTGCTGCACAACCGGGTCGGCGGGGCCGGCGAGACCCGGCTCGGCACCGCAACCGTGGCCAGCCGGCGGGTGCAGCGCGCCAAGACGATGGGCTCGCTGCTGAAGAGCATCACCTCGATCGTGATCATCACGATCACCGGGATCATGGCCATCTCCGTGCTCGGCTATCCCGTCGGGCCGCTGATCGCCAGCGCCGGCATCGTCGGGGTCGCCCTCGGCTTCGGGGCGCAGAGCCTGGTCAAGGACTTCCTGTCCGGGATCTTCATGATCTTCGAGGACCAGTACGGCGTCGGGGACGTCGTGGACGCCGGCAGCGCCTCGGGCACGGTGGAGGCCGTCGGGCTGCGGGTGACCCGGATCCGCGACGTGCAGGGCACCGTGTGGTACGTCCGCAACGGCGAGATCGTGCGCATCGGCAACATGAGCCAGAACTGGGCGCGCACCGTGCTCGACGTGCCCGTCCCGCACGACGCGGACCTGCGCCGCGTCCAAGAGGTGCTGCGCGAGGTCGCGCAGAGCATCTGGGACGACGAGGACTTCAACAAGATGGTCATCGAGCAGCCCGAGGTGTGGGGGGTCCAGGACATCACGCCGGACTCGATCCTGGTGCGCGTGGTGATGAAGACCGCCCCGCTCGAGCAGTGGGCGGTGGCCCGCGAGATGCGCGAACGGATCAAGGCCCGGTTCGACATGGAGGGCATGGAGATCGCCCGCCCGCCTCGGATCGTCTGGCACCGCGAGGCGCCCTCGCCGAGCGGGAACGGCACGGGCGTCGACGGCAAGGACCGCGCCGGGGTCACCGAGAACGGCTGAGTCAGCGGTCGCCCCACGACGCGCGGACGATGCCGCGGCCGGCGACCTTCGTGACGTAGCGCTGCCCTGGGCTGCGGGTGTACTCCACGGTGATCGCCGTGCCCGGGTAGTGGGCGTTGTACCAGCCGGTCAGCGTGGGCGCGTTGTCCGCCCCGCCGGGCTGCAGGCCCGGCTCGTGGGAGATCACGGTCGGCCCGCCGATGTCGATCCTCCTCAGCGGCAGGCGCAGGTCGCGGGCCAGCCGCCGCTGGAAACCGATCGGCTTGTCCTTGTCCTTGCCCACCTCGCCGAACGGCTGATGGATCGAGGTGAGGAACCTCGGCTGCACCTTGGCGAGGAACCTGAGCAGCGCGCGCGTCTCCGGCTCGGAGGCGGCCCGCCGGCCGGGATAGGTTACCCCGCGGGGACCGGGCCGCCAGTTCATCGGCCAGTTCCGGTTCAGGTCGACGCCGCGGGCGTTCTGACGGGTGTGGTGCGCGAGGCCGTCCGGGTTCATCGTGGGGACCACCCACAGGTCGGTGTCGGAGGACACCCGCACGTGCCGGATGATGAAACGTGCGGTGCGCACCCCGGCCCGCTCGTCCCCGTGCATCTGACCGACGACGACCACCGTGCGGGCCGCGTCCGGGTTCCCCTTCTCCACCGCCCGGATGGGCCGGCCCTCCACGGAGTGGCCGATCACCAGACGCTTCACCACCTTGTTGGACAGGGTGGTCGCGGAGGCGGGCACGGCGAGGGCGAGCGGCACGACCGTGGCGAGGACCACCATCCAGATCCCGGCTCTTGGTGTCACCGCTGGCCCCCTGCTCGTCGGTGCCGTGCCCCCGCATTCTCGCCGTCAGGCCAGCGTGGCGTCCAGCGTGATGGTCGTGCCGGTGAGCGCCTTGGACACCGGGCAGTTCTGCTTGGCGTCCTCTGCTGCCTTGGCGAACTCGTCGGCGTCGACGCCCTCGACATGCCCGACCACGACCAGGTGCACACCGGTGATCGTCGGCGCGTCGAAGGTGACCTCCGCCGAGGTCTCCAGGGACTGCGGCGGGTGTCCCGCACCGGCCAGCACGTTCGACAGCGCCATCGAGAAGCAGGCGCTGTGCGCGGCCGCGATCAGCTCCTCGGGACTGGTCTTGCCGTTGGGCTCTTCGGTGCGCGCCGGCCACGACACGTCGTACGTGCCGAGCCCGGAGCTCACGAGGGCCACGGTTCCGGCGCCCTCCTTGAGCGTGCCTTCCCAGTGGGCCTTCGCGGTGCGGCTGGTCGCCATCTAGATCTCCTTGCTGGTCGGGGGTGTACGACGGGCCCGAGCGACCGGGCCCTGCCCTCGACTCTTGTCCGATCGGGGACAATAGGCAAGTGAGCACCGACCAGCAGACCGGCAGCACGTTCTACGACGAGATCGGCGGCTACCCGACCTTCGCCAAGATCGTGGACCGTTTCTACGAGGAGGTCGCCGTCGACGAGGTGCTCCGCCCGATGTACCCCGAGGAGGACCTCCGGCCCGCCGCGGAGCGGTTCACGCTGTTCCTGGTGCAGTACTGGGGAGGTCCGACGACGTACTCCGAACGCCGCGGCCACCCGCGGCTGCGGATGCGGCACGCCCCGTTCCAGGTCACGCCGACCGCCCGCGACCACTGGCTGCGCTGCTTTCGCACCGGGCTGGACGCGGCGAACCTCACACCGGCGCAGGACGCGCAGTTCTGGGACTACATCACCCACGCGGCGCAGTTCATGGTGAACACGTTCGA
>DASSKA010000209.1:0-5096 GCA_035690905.1 Nocardioidaceae bacterium
ACCACGGTGTCGTAGGTGCCGTGGTGCCCGGTGAGCCGGGGCAGGTAGTCGAAGCAGTAGTCGTTGTCCGCGGTCGCGGCATCGCCCCAGTAGGCCTTGAGCAGGCTCACCGCGTAGTCGCGCATGTTGCCCCAGAAGCCGGTCTTGCCGGCGTCTTCGGCCACGTAGGCGTCCAGGTCCTCGTGGTGGTGGGCGTGCGGCATCGGCAGGTAGCCGGGGAGGATGTTGAACAGCGTCGGGATGTCCGTGGACCCCTGGATGCTGGCGTGCCCGCGCAGCGCCATGATCCCGCCGCCAGGCCGGCCGATGTTGCCCAGCAGCAGCTGCAGGATCGCCGCGGTCCGGATGTTCTGCACCCCGGTGGTGTGCTGGGTCCAGCCGACCGCGTAGCAGAACGCGCCGGTCCGTTCCCGGCCGCTGTTCTCGGTCAGGGCCCGGGCCACCTGAGCGAACTGCTCCTGGCTGATCCCGCAGACCTGCTCGACCATCTCTGGGGTGTAGCGGGCGAAGTGCCGCTTGAGGATCTGGTAGACGCAGCGGGGGTGCTGCAGCGTCTCGTCCCGCTCGGGCTTGGCGTGCACCGCCGCACCGCCGGACCCCGCCGTCTCCGACCGGGCCGCCTCGTGGGCCGCCCCGTGCTTGTCGGCGACCGGCACGCCGGCGCCCCCGGGGGTGCCGGGGTCGCGCTGGCCGGCCGCCGGGGTCTGGGGGGCGTTGGCGTACTGCCAGCTGGTCGGGTCGTACTGGTGCTTGTCCGGGTCGTAGCCGGAGAACAGCCCCTCGAGCTCCTCGGTGTCCTCGAAGTTCTCGCTGACGATCGCCGCGGCGTTGGTGTAGTTGACGACGTACTCACGGAAGTCGAGCTCGTTGGTCAGCACATGGTTGACCAGCGCACCCAGGAACGCGATGTCCGATCCGGCCCGGATCGGCACGTGGATGTCGGCCACGGCCGACGTACGCGTGAACCGCGGGTCGACGTGGATGATCGTGGCCCCGCGTCGCTTGGCCTCCATCACCCACTGGAACCCCACCGGATGGCACTCGGCCATGTTGGAGCCCTCGATGACGATGACGTCAGCGTTCTGCAGGTCCTGCTGGAAGGTGGTGGCCCCTCCCCGGCCGAACGAGGTCCCCAGACCGGGGACGGTGGAGGAGTGTCAAATGCGGGCCTGGTTCTCGATCTGGATGGCACCCATCGCGGTGTACAGCTTCTTCATGAGGTAGTTCTCCTCGTTGTCGAGGGTCGCTCCTCCGAGGCTGGCGATGCCCATGGTGCGGCGAAGACGGCGCCCGTCCTCGCTCTCCCACTCCCAGAAGTCCTTGCGAGTCTTGATCACCCGGTCCGCGATCATGTCCATCGCGGTGTCGAGGTCGAGGTCCTCCCACTCGGTGCCGAACGGCCGCCGGTAGCGGACCTTCGTGACGCGCCCTGCGCTGGTGACCAGCTGCTTGCTCGCACTGCCCTTCGGGCACAGCCGGCCACGCGAGATCGGGCTGGCCGGGTCGCCCTCGATCTGGGTCACCTGGCCGTCCTTGACGAAGACCCGCTGCCCGCAGCCGACCGCGCAGAACGGGCAGACCGAGTGCACCACCTTGTCGGCGTCGGACGTGCGGGGCCTCAGCGTCTTGCTGCGCTCGGACATGGAGGCGGTGCCGCGGCCGAGCCGGTCGCGGCCGCTGACCTGCCGGAGCAGCGGCCATGACCCCATGAACGTCTTCTCGCCCAAGGAAACCTCCGCTCCGCCGACACTTGCCTCCCACCGTATCCCTGCGGACAGGGATGTAAACCGTTGTGGACGCAAACCTCTACTGGTCGCGGCGGCGCAGCGCGCGCAGCACCTCGTCGGGGTCGCGCAGCCGGGAGACCACGGATGCCGCGACCTCGCTGAGCTTGAGGTTGGAGTTGCGGCTGAAGGTCCGCAGGGCGGCGTAAGCGACGTCCATGTCCACCCCGGCGTGCTCGGCGAGCACGCCCTTGGCCTGCTCGATCACGATCCGGGAGTTGAGCGCCATCTGCAGCTGCTCGGCGAGCAGCGAGGCCCGGTGCAGCGACCGCTGCTGCAGGATGCCGATGGTGGCCACGTCGGCGAGTGCCCGCGCCAGCCTCCGGTCGTTGCGGGTGAGCGGGGCCTCGCGCGAAACGAACATGGTGAGCGCACCGATGATGTCCCCGCGCAGCCGCATGGGAACCACGAAGACCGACCGGAAGCCGGCGGCGGCGGCCGTAGCAGCAAACTTGGGCCAGCGTTCGTTCGGCACGGTCAGGTCGTCGGCCCCGACCGCTTCGCCGGTGTGCACGCACTCCACCGAAGGACCGCCCTCCGCGTGGTCGAGCTGGAACCGCTCGAGCCGGCGGACGCTCTTGGCCGACGACGCCACCAGCCGGAGCTCCTGGCCGGAGGTGAGCAGCATCAGCCCGGCCTGCTCGACAGGCAGCAGCTCGAGGCAGGTGTGCACCAAGCGGTCGAGGAGGTCGACCACGTCGTAGTCGTCGACGAGCGTGTCCGCGAGCGACACCAGTCGCTGGGCGAGCAGGGCGTCGTTTCCGGCGGCGTTTCTGGACGCGCCGGAAGTGCTCTCTTCGCCCATGTCCCCACCCCCCACTGCCCCGCAAATATGGTACTCAGTGGTGGGGCTCACAGTGGTGTTTGCGCAATCTGCCCCGATCGTCACGGGCAAATAGTTCGCAGTGACCATCGCCGCCCCCAGATGCCCGTGCTAGGAAAGGAACCTGGCGAGAACCGCCCGCTCGGGAGGGGCTGCGGGCGCCTCGTCACTCGCCGGGAGACCGGTCCCAGCAGTCCAGACCTCGCTGCGATGTCATGAGCATGTTGGAGGGGTCCTGCAATGACGGCGTTGGCGAAGCCTGGTCCCGGGACGGATCTGGAGCGGCTCTGCCACGACCTGCGCCAGTACGCCGCCGCCGGCCTTCTCGCCGCCGACATGCCGGGGGACGAGTGTCTCGATGAAGGGGTACGCCGGCGGCTCGGCATGATCCGGGAGCTGTTCGCCGGTATCCAGGACCTGGTGGCGGTGCACGTCGGCGAGACCCGCACCACCCGCAACCTCGACCTGGTCGAGCTCGTCGACGAGTGCGTGCGGGTCGCGGAGCTCAACCACGGCGTGTCGGCGGTCTTGGTGCACACGGGGCCCGTGCTCGTCCACGCCGACGCCGTCCTGCTGCGCCGGGCGATCGGCAACGTGCTGGACAACGCGGCCCGCGCGACGGGCACCGGAGGCTCGGTCACCGTGACCGTCGAGAGCGACAACCGTGCGGCCTGCGTGGAAGTCGTCGACGAGGGCCTCGGCTTCGGGCACGTCTCGCCAGGCAGCGGTCAAGGCTTGTCCATCGTGGACATGGCCCTGCGCGCCTGCAAGGGGCGGCTGGAGATCACGAGTGGACCGGGACCGGGTACGACGGTGCGCCTGCTGATCCCGGTACGAGACGACGGGGGCGGCCATGAGCCTCGCACTGTGTGACCCGCACGGGATGTTCGTGGACGCGCTGGCTGTCGCGCTGGCCGACCGCGGCCACGAGATCGCGGGAACCGTGAGCGATGTCCGCCGGATCCCGGAGCTGGTCGACCGCTGGTCCCCGACGGTCTGCGTGCTCGGGCTCGGCATCGAGGAGGCGGACGCGCTGGACGCCGCCGCGGCGATCCGCGCCGGCCACCCGGAGGTGGCGATCGTGCTGCTGTGCGGCGGCGGGTCGGCCGGGGCCTGGACCGCCTTCGACGCAGGGACCGTCGACGCGATCGTGGACAAGCGCTGCGACATCGCCACGCTGGACAAGACCATCCAGCGCGCCGGTGAGGGCGAGTCGGTGGTGGAGGGCTGCTCGCGTCCGGTCGGCGGGCGGTCCGGGCCCTCGCCGCTGGACTACCTGACCGACCGGGAGCGGGACGTCCTCCGGCTGATCGTGGCCGGCCTGTCGACGCAGAGCATGTCGGCGACGCTCGGGGTGTCGACCAACACCGTGCGCACGCACGTGCAGCACGTTCTGGCCAAGCTCGGCGTGGACCGCCGCAGCAAGGCGATCAGGGTGGCCGTGGAGCTCGGCCTGACGGACGCGCCGGGCGCCCGGTGACAGCGGTGCGCCTCCGGACGCGGGGGAGTGTCTCGAGGGAGTGGGTGGAGTAGATGGGCTCGTGGGGAACGCAGATCGCGGTGCTGCTGGTGGACGACCACCGGGTGTTCGCCGAGGTGCTGGCCATGCGACTGCGCGGTGAGCGGGGCATCGGGGAGGTCGAGATCGCCTTCTCGATCGGCACGGGCCTGGCGATGGCCAACCGCATCCACCCGGACGTCGTGCTCCTCGACTACGACCTCGCGGGGGAATCGGGCCTCGACCTGATCGGCCAGCTGGAGGCGCAGGGCAAGCGGCCTCCTGTGGTGATGGTCTCGGCGGGACACGACCCGCGCCTGATCGTCGAGGCGCTGGAGCGGGGCGCCGAGGCCTGGGTGCCCAAGGACGCCGGCTTCGACGTGCTGCTCGGCGCGGTCGCGGAGGTGCTCCGTGGTCACCTCTACCTGCCCCCGGACGCGTTGCGCTCGGTGGTGTACCGGCTGGTCGAGCAGGCGCACGGCCCCCAGGTGCCGGAGCACAGCTTCGTCGACGAGCTCTCCTCTCGCGAGCTCGAGGTGCTGCGCTGCCTGGTGTCGGGGATGACCCGGGTCGAGGTCGCTCAGCGGCTGTTCATCTCCACCAACACGGTGCGCACGCACGTGCAGAACGTGCTCAAGGCCGCGGAGCTGCACTCGACGCTGGCCTTGGTGGCAGCGGCACGGGAGCGCGGCGTGACCGGGATCGACGACGATCCGCAGGAGCGGGTGGTCGAGCGGCGCCGGGTCCGCTGACGGAACCCTTCTGACGGGACCTCTAGAGTGTCCCCGGAGGCGTATCTCGTCTGGTGACGGGCGCGGTCCTCAAAACCGTAGTGGCCGAGCATCTCGGCCAGGCGGGTTCGATTCCCGTCCGCCTCCGCCACTCGCCGCTCAGGCGCGGGCCTGCTGCTCGGTGGACCGGCCCCGATGGCCGTTGATGCCCATGTCCGACTCGCGCATCAGCTTGGTGACCAGGTCCTGGCCGAGCGCAA
>DASSKA010000210.1:0-54272 GCA_035690905.1 Nocardioidaceae bacterium
GGCATCATCGGGTCCACTCAGGAGCTCCCGTCGTACTCACGCTCACTCGCCAGCGTCTCCTCGACGATGGCTGCCGAGCCGAGCGCCACGACCACGAAGAGCACGAACGCGAGGACGTGCACGCCGGTGCAGTACAGGCAGATCGCGTCGAGGCGGAACAGCTCGACCCACACAAGGTACAGCGCCACCAGGACGCCGACGACGGCGCCTGCCACCCGCAGCAGCCGCAGCCGCGGGCCCGGACGTCGCCAGGCGGTCGGCAGGCAGAGCAGGCCCATGCCGAGGAAGAAGACCAGGCCGAGCACCGCGAACGGCACGCCGAGCACGTCTGCGTAGGAGCTGGTGGTCACCTTCAGGCAGTTGATGGTCGCGGTCTCCGAGCAGGCCAGCGTCGTGGAGGCGGTGTAGTGCTCGAAGGTCAGGTACGCCGCGTCGAGCAGCCCGAGCGCGCAGACCACGAGAGAGGTCCAGACGGCCCACGCGGGGACGTGCACCTCCGGAGCGGTGCGATCCACGGCCGGCTCAGCTCCCGTTCATGGCCTTGGCAGCCGCCGTCACGCCGGGCGACGTGCACACCGACGCCGGCTGCTGGCCGGTGAGCGTGCACAGCCGCGCGCTGATCTGGTTGGCGACGGCGTCCGCGCCCTGGGCGATGTCGCTGTTCGGGTCGTGCATCGCTTTCGCGATCTCCAGGTGCGTCTTCCCCTGCAGGACGCCGGCGTCGTAGCTGGCACCCACGATCATGTACTTCCCGCCGAAGTCGATGAACGGGATGGAGCCCCGGCCCTGGGTGTACGGCGGAGCGTCGAAGGTCTGGAACACCTTCTGGTCCTCCGGAGTCATCTTGTCCAGCGGGGCACCCTGCCGGTCCTGCGTCTCATACCCGGCGAAGGAGAGGTACTTGCTGGAGTAGCTCGCACCGTGGAAGGACAGTGTGGCCGTGTTCGGGAAGGCGTCGTTGGGGGTGGAGCTCGTCGTGCCGAGGTCGTTGAACGTGCCGAACCGGGACAGCGCGGCGACCACGGCCCACCGCTCGGTGGCGCAGTAGGGGCAGTACTCGGCCCCGACGTAGAGCACCTTGGGCTTGCCGTCGGCGGTCAGCGAGTGGTTGCCGGGGATCGGCTGGGGGGCGGCCTTCGGGTCGACCGACCCAGTGCCCACCTGGTTGAAGACGCTCTCCGGGATGCTGGTCACCGTGTTGACGACCTTGGCGGTCTTCGACGAGGCGGCCGGCGTCGACGAACCGTTCGATCTGGTCGACGCGTAGACGATGATGAACGCCACGATCACTACCAGCACCAGGCCGATGGCGCCCATCACGATGGTCATCTGCCGCCGCTTGCGGGCCTCCTGCGCGCGCAGCGCGGCGAGCTTGGCCTGCCGGGCGGTGGTCTCCTGGGGCTGCGCCTTGCGTCGAGCCACGTCACACTCCTCGGAGCCGGCTCCCCTTTGCGGCCGGCACGGTCGCGGTCGAGCATATCCGCCGCCCTGACCATTTCGTGACCGATCAGGAGGGCAGGCTGTCCAGAGCGGCCTGCAACCGCTGCTTGGCCTCGTCGGCGACCGCCTGCAGCCCCTCCCCGCCGGCAAGCGTGACCATCGTCGCCGGGTCCAGGATCTCCACCCGGCAGGACCCGGCCTCGAGCGCCCGGACCACCACGTTGCACGGCAGCAGCGCGCCGATGGACGGGTCTGCCTGCAGCGCGGCGTGGGCGAGCGGGGGCCGGCATGCGCCGAGGATCACCTGGGGCGGGAGGTCCACGTCCAGCTTCTGCTTCAGAGTGCCGGCGAGGTCGATCTCGGTGAGCACGCCGAAGCCCTGCTCCGCCAACGCCTCGCGGACCGCTTTCACGGCCTCGTCGTAAGAACGCTCCAGCGTCCTGGACAGTGTGTAGCTCATGCCTTCATCTTGCCTGGGCCGGTGAAATCACCCGATCAGCACGCTCAGGCAGGTCACGCATCCCTCGAGCTTCTCGAACTCGGTGACGTCCACGGTGCGCACCGTGAAGCCGAGGTCCGTGAGGCTCTCCGCGGTCCGGGGCGCCGAGGCGCTGATCAGCACCTCGCCGGGGCCGGTCGGGACCACGTGGCAGCCCTCCTCCTCGTGCACCGGCCGGGTAGCCGCGAACACGCCCGGCTCGAGCAGCTCGGGCAGTGCGAGCACCGTGCCGTCCGGCAGCGCGGTGACCGCCGACTTCAGGTGCAACACGTCCTGCAGCCGCACCGGCACGACGATGCGGCCGAGGGGTTCGACCACGGCACGCAGCTGGCGGATGCCCTCGGCGTTGGTACGCCCGCCGCGGCCGACGTACACGGTGCTCCCGACCTGCAGCACGTCACCGCCGTCCATGGTGGCGTCGCCTGTGAGGTGCACCACGTCGAGCCCGAGACGTCGTACGACGTCCTCGGTCCCCTCCGTCTCCGGCCTCCGTTGCGGGGCGCCCGAGCGGGTGATGACCGCCGTCGAGCCGACGACCACGACGGTGTCCTCGACGAACACCGCGTCCGGCAGCCCGGGAGCCGGCCGGACCTCCTCGAGGCGCCAGCCGGCGTCCTGCAGAGCGGCGCAGTAGCCGTCGTGCTGCTTGGAGGCGAGCTCCACGTCGACGGGGACGCGTTCGATGTGGGTGACGATGCCCTCGGCGAGGTCGGGCGTCGGCCGGCGGACAAGTGCGACTCCTGGCATGGGGATCCCTTCCTCTGCTGGTCGCGGCACTATGTCACGGTCTTGCCCGCTGTGGTGCGGGACCGGCGAGGGCGGGACCGCTGCCGCGGGAGAGGCGAGGGTGGCCCGGCGAGCGCGAGCACCTCGTCGAAGCCCTTGCCGAGGCAGTCCAGGAACGTGTCGAAGTCCGGGATCGCGCCGGTGTCCACGTTGACGCCCATCGCGCAGGTGTCGACGTAGCTCATCAGCGTCACGTTCACGCCGGCCCCGATGGTCGGGCCGAAGGGGTAGAGCGCCCGGACCCGCGCACCTCCGACGTACACCGGTGTCTTGATCCCGGGCACGTCGCTGGCCAGGAAGTCGACGTGGCGCAGGATCGCGGCGATGTACCAGCGCGGCGCCAGGTTCAGCCCGCCGGCGATCAGCTGGGTGTAGGGCAGCGACCGCTCGCTGCGGGCGGCCTCCGTCTTCCGGTGGATCTGCCGGATCCGCTCCCCTGGGTCACCCACCCCGGCAGGCAGGTCGAAGCGCATCAGGGTGATGCGGTTCCCGCCGATCGAGTCGCCGGGGCGGCGGATGCTGATCGGCATGGTGACGTGCAGGTCGTCCACCGTGACGCCGTGATGGGTGTGGTAGCGGCGCAGGCCGCCGGTGACCCCGGCGAGGAACGCGTCGTTGAGCCGGCCATCCGCGCTGTGTGCGGCCTCGCGCAGGGCGGCCACGGGTACCTCGTGCACGGCCAGCCGGCGGACCATGCTGCGGTCTTTCATCAGCGGCGACCCGGTGCGGTTGATCGGGCGGACCGTCCGGTAGACCGACGCAGCGGTCGCCGCGGCCTCCCCGGTGCTGCGCAGTGGGTTGCGGGCGGCGCGAAGTGCCGTCATCGGCGCGGCGCGCAGCCCGTTCCGGGCGGCGGCGCCCAGCAGGCCGGCGTCGTAGCGCAGCAGGTACGCCAGGCCGTCCAGCGAGGCCGGCCTCTCGTGCTCCGGTTCGGGCGGCAGCGGGCCGAGGTCCTGCGGCTGCTCAGCGAGGTCGAAGAGGATCATCCCGATCTGGATACCGCCGAGCCCGTCGGCCAGCGAGTGGTGAACCTTGCAGACGAGCGCCGCGGCACCATCGGTGAGCCCGTCGACGAGGGTGACCTCCCAGAGCGGCCGGGCCCGGTCGAACTCGGCCATCTCCGCGCGGCGGGCCATGGTGAGCACGGCGTCGAGGTCCCCGGGCTCCGGGGCGGTCACCCTGCGCAGGTGGTAGCCCAGGTCGAAGTCCGGGTCCACCTCCCAGCGCGGCGGCACGGGAGTCAGCGAGGTGACGATCCGCTGCCGGAACAACGGCACGAGCCGAGACACCCGCTCGAACCGGTCGGCGACCACATCGAAGTCCGGGGACCGGTCGAGCACCACGACCAGCACCACGGTGGAGCGCAGCCGGGGGTCCTCCTCCATCGCCCAGGCGAAGGCGTCGGTGTTGCGCATGAACTCGGCCATCGCGCCCTCCTGCCCCCACGCTAGGGGGCAGGAGGCACCGTGCGGAGGGGCAGAAGGTCACCGGCTGCGGGCCGGCTGGCCACCGCCGACGACCAGCGCCCCGCGACCAGCGGGTCCGGCCGCGGCGGCTCAGCGGAAGGCCCCGGGAAAGGCCCGGATGATGCCGTTGCTGAGCATGTCGGCCATGGCCAGGATGTGCCGGTGCACGGCCTCGTAGTCGCGCACGCTGGCGTGGTAGCGACCCTGCAGCTCGTCGGACGCCTCGGCGAGCGTCTGGTCGACGTGCTTCTTCATGTCCGCCCTCATCACCGTGTCCGGCCAGAACTGCGGGTTCGCCCCGGCCAGGTAGTCCGCGATCGCGTTGGCGTTGCGGTACCACTTCGTGGTCGCGGACCTGAACGCCTCGGTGTCGCCGGACCTCGCGGCTTCCAGTACCGCGACGGCGATGGTGATGTGGTCGTCCAGGAGAGCGGTGAGCCGGTCGCCAGCGGCCTTGCCGTAGAAGGGCTTGATGGCATCGCCGATCGCTGCCTGGTTGTGCAGCAGCCGCGCAGCGGTCGCCCCGAAGCCCGCCGAGCCGTCGGCGAAGGTGACGATAGCCAGCCGGGTCCAAGTGACGTGGTCCTCCCAGAGCTTGCGCATCCGGTCGTGGAAGGCCAGCTCGGCGGGGCTCAGCCCGTGGTTGTCCATCCGGATTCACGCCAGGTTCGCGTCCGCCGCGCGAAGGTTCTTACTTCACTGCTCGTCAGGCGGGGGCGTGGTCAGTCGGGGTACCCCGGATGACGGGAACACCTCGCGACGGCCACCCGCCTAGCGACTCGGGGGGAAGTCGATGCCTTCGAGGCTGGTGACCTCGGTCCCGAGCCCCACGGCGAGCCGGTTCCAGGAGTTGATGGCGACGATGGCGAAGGTGAGCGCGGCGATCTCCTCGCTGGTGAACACCGCCTCGAGCGTCGCGAATGCGGAGTCCGGAGCACCCTTGCGGGACAGCTCCGTCAGCGTCTCGCACCAGGCCAGGGCCGCGCGCTCCCGGTCGCTGAAGAACGGGGTCTCCCGCCAGGCCGACACGGTGTCGAGGCGCACCTGCGACTCGCCCTTGGCGCGGGCGTCGCGGGTGTGCATGGCCAGGCAGAACGCACACCCGTTGAGCTGGGACGCGCGTATCTTCACCAGCTCCAGCAGCTCCGGCTCCAGCGGGCCCTTGCGGAGCGCCGCCTCCAGGTCGGCGAGGGCCCGGGCCCCGTCCGGGAGCTCCTTGCGATAGTCGACCCTCACCGTCCCGCCTCCTGACGCGACCGCGCGTGCTCCATGGCGGAGAGTGCCAGCGTCGAGTGGGCGTACGCTCCACCGGCGCGCATCTCCGAGGCGACCCAGATCGCTTCCATGACCTCCTCCTCGCTCGCACCCTTGCGCACCGCCAGCTTGGTGTGGCCGTCGATGCAGTAGGGGCACTGCGTCACGTGCGCCACGGCGACGGCGATGAGCTGCTTGGTCTTCTCCGGCAGGGCACCCTCGGCGAACACCGTGCGGCTGAACGCCTCGAAGGCGTCGTGGATGCCGGGGGCGAGCTCCTTGCGGTGCCGGGCCTGCTCAGGCGTGGTCGGGTGGTACATCTGCTCCGACATTCGGTGTCTCCTCACTCGGTGGGTTTTCCAAATACCCAGTGACAAAACTACCCGCGTCAGGGACAGCCCCCGGCCGCGGCGTACGGTCGTGAACCGGCGCTCAGCCCACGCCGAACCGGGCGAGCAGGAGACCAGCCGGGATGCTGAGCAGCAGCACCACGACCAGGGCGCGGAACGTGAACAGCGCGATGCGCCAGCCGCCGGTGCCACGCGCACCCCGCACGCCGTACACCGCCAGGGCGAGGGCGACCACGAGCAGCGCTCCGCCGAGGTCGACCAGCACGGCGGTGGCGGCCAGCACGCCGGCCAGCACCGCGGCGTTCCCGACGTTCCAGAGGGCGAGCTCGGACAGCGTCGCCACGCCGGAACCGCCGGGCCGGGAGAACAGGATCTGGGCCACGCCGAGCCCCACCTGCGCGACGCCGCCAACCAGCACCAGGTAGGCGACCGCCCAGGCGGTGTGCTCGGTCGGCGCCAGCGCGGTCGCCGCGGACGCGAGACCGCCACCGACGACGCAGGCGACGCCGAGACCGACCATCGCCCACGCCGCCCGACGCTCGAGGACGGCCATGGCCGTTCAGCCCGGCTTGAGCGGGTCGTGACCGAGGTCCATCAGCCGGTGCCGCCAGGCGGCGTCGCCCGAGGTGGGCTCCGGCTCCTCCCCGCGCTCGGTGCGCACCCGGTCCACCACGCCGGCCATCACGTCGGCGTCCTCCGACGTGAGGTCCGAGCGGCGCTTGCCCAAGATCGCGAGGACCTGCCGGCCCACCGAGGGGCCCGCCTGGTCGGGAAGCTGCTCGGTGTCCGTCCCCGCCTCGGACTCACGCAGCCACTCCGAGAGTTCCCGGGACGTCATGTTGACCACCTCGTGGAACTGGTCCCACAGCTCGTCGTCCACCTTGATCTTCGCCACGGTGTGCGCTCTCCTTCCGTGTCGCCGAACGGCTTGCCGACTGGCCGTGCCCCGTCACTGTGTCCGGCAAACCGTCAGCTCGCAGCCATGCCCGAGTTCGCCGGGGCTTGCCGCTCGACGTCCACGCGTGCGCCGGTCTGCAGCAACCCGTCCGCCCGGAGCACGACCTCGACCGGATGCGGCCGGCCGTTGTAGCGGGACGTGAACGAGGCCGCGTAGGCGCCAGCGCGGGCCACCGCCACCAGGTCGCCTCGACCCAGCGCGGGCAGCTCGTGGAGGCCGAAGGAGTCGGTCGACTCGCACACCGGCCCTTCGACGGCCGTCTCCAGCAGCTCCTCGTCCTCATGGGCGAGGTCCAGTGCGTGCACCGGGTGGTGGCTTCCGTACAGCGCCGGCCGGATCAGCTCGGTCATGCCGGCGTCCAGCACCACCTGCTGGGCGTACGGCGGCCGGGGTCTCGAGTGCAGCACCCGGCCCACCAGCCAGCCGGCCGCGCCGACCAGGTACCGGCCCGGTTCGACCGCGCGCCGCGGCGGGAGCTCGAGCCCCTCGGCGGAGAGACGTCGCACCAACGCGTCATGGAACGCGGCGGGGGCTGGGCCACCGTCGAGCTCGAGCGGGAACCCGCCTCCGAAGTCGACGGTGTCGGCCCGCTCGACGTACGCCGCAACCTCCCCGAGCAGGCGTACGGCGCGGACCCCGGCGTCGGCCCACGCCGACACGTCACCGAGGTCGGATCCGACATGCACGTGGATGCCGCGGACCCGAAGGCCGGGGCCGTCGAGGCCGCCCCGGACCAGCGACATGATCTCCGCCTCGGCCATGCCGAACTTGCTGCTTCCGGAGCCGACCGCCAGCCCGGGAAGCGTCTCCGGAGTGACCTGAGGGTTGAGCCGCAGCAGCACGTCCAGACCCGCCAGGCCCTCACGTCCCAGCCCGGCCTCGTCCGCGAGCGCGGCGAGCGCCCACGCCTCCGCCGCGGACTCCAGGGCCACCCACCGCACCGGGTCACCCTCGATGGCGCCCCGCACCGCCCAGGCCAGCTCGGCGTCGCTCTTGCCGATGCCCTCGAAGGTGACCGCATGGTGCGGCACACCCGCCTCGTCGGCCTGCCTCCACTCGCCCGAGGAGACCACGTTCGCGCCCCAGCCGCGGGCGGCCAGGATCGCCACCACCTCCGGCAGGTCGTTGGCCTTGAGGGAGTACTGCCGGATCCACGGGTCGGGGAAGGCCGCCTCCAGCCGAGCCGCGGCGGCCTCAAGGGTGCACTCGTCCATCAGGTAGAGCGGAGTGCCCAACGTGGTAGCTGCGCGCTGCAGCTCGGCGCGCACCAGGTCGAGGCCGCGGGTCCCGTTCGCACCGGTCACCGCGCAAGTACAGCACGCCCATGCGCGTGGTCGGCCCGCCCGCTCACCATCCGGCCGGGCGAAGGCCGCTCAGGCGGTGGCCGGCCGACCGGGCCGACTCGGTGAGCAGCGCCGCTGCAGACCGGCGAGCGTGCTGGCCACCAGCCCCTTGATCACTCGGTTGCGCAGGAACCCCGGCAGCGGAAGGTTGTGGTGGATGGTGAGCGTATAGGTGACCGCGGTCCGCTCCGGCCCGTGCCTCCGCAGCTGGTAGCGGCCCTCCTGGCCGGTCTGCAGCCGGCCCTCGAGCATCGTCCAGCTCATGGTGGTGTCGGTGTGCCGGTAGGAGAGCACGTACTCGTCGGTGCCGACGGCCGCGGACGCCTTGAACCGGGCGGTCGCCGGCAGCTCGGTGCCCTCGTAGGCCTCGAGCAGCTCGGCCACCAGGATCTCGGGGATCCACTCCGGCTGGCTCTCGACATCCCGGAGCGTGGCGAGGACCTCCTCGAACGGAGCCTGCACCTCAACGGTCTGCGTGGCGGTGTCGGTGAGCATCGGTCCCCCTCTCCGGTTCACCGTAGTAGCCCAGGCGCAGCAGCGCGGTGAGCTCATCCAGCAGCGGCATCCGCGGGTTGGTGCGGTTGCTCAGGTCGTGGAAGGCGGCCACGGTCAGCGACGGAAGCGCGGCCAGGAACACGTCCTCGGCGATCCCGTGGTCCGCCAGCGTGCGCGGCATCCCGAGCCGGTCGAGCAGGTCCTCGACGCCCCGCAGCAGCCGTCGACGGCTCTCCTCCGGCTCATGCCCGCCGAACACCACCCGCCCGAGCTGCGCGTACTTGTCGGGAGCGACGTAGGCCGACGAGCCGGGCGACGGCATGAACTTGCTCGGCAGGGCGGCGTTGTAGCGCAGCACGTGCGGCAGGAAGATCCCGTTGGCGCGGCCGTGCGCGATGCCGAACCGTGCGCCGGTCGCGTGCGCGAGCGCGTGACACACACCCACGAAGGCGTTCGAGAACGCGAGGCCGGCGAGGGTGGCGGCGTTGGCCATGTCGGTGCGGGCACCGAGGTCGCCGGGGCGGTCGTGCGCCTTCGGGAGCGCTTCGAAGACCAGTCGCGCGGCCTGTACGGCCAACGCGTCGGTGTACGGCGAGGCGAAGATCGACACCACCGCCTCGAGGGCGTGCGTCAGGGCGTCGATCCCGCTGTCCGCGGTCACCGAAGCCGGCATCGAGATGGTGAGCAGCGGGTCGACGATGGCCATGTCCGGGACCAGCGAGTAGTCGACGAGCGTCTCCTTGTGGTCGCCGACGGTGATCACCGCGGCCGGGGACACCTCCGACCCGGTCCCGGAGGTGGTGGGCACGGCCACCAGCTGCACCGTGTGCGGGCCCTGCGGGAACTCGGCCACCCGCTTCCGAGGGTCGAGGAACGGCAGGGTGAGCTCACCGAGCTCCTTGTCGGGGTGCTCGTGGAACAGCCGCATCGCCTTGGCCGTGTCGATGACCGACCCGCCGCCGACGGCTACCAACAGGTCGGGACGCAGCCGCTCCATCAGCTGCACACCGCGCTGCACGGTGGCCTGCGACGGCTCCGGCTCGACGTCGCTGAAGGTCTGCACGTGCGTTGCCTGCAGCTTGGCGCGGACCAGGTCGACCAGACCCCGGTGCTCGCCGGCGGCGTCGGTGACCACCAGCGCGGTGCTGCCCTGCACCTCGCGCAGGTTCTCCAGCGCGCCCGCGTTGAAGAACGTGTTCGACGGCACGCGGAACCACTGTGGCGGCGTGCGGCGCCGCGAGACGGTCTTGATGTTGAGCAGCTGGAGGTAGTTGACGTTCTCGGTGGTGCCCGACCCGCCCCAGGTGCCGCAGCCGAGGGAGAAGGTCGGGGTGAGGTTGTTGTAGACCCCGCCCAGCGCACCCACCGCGGTCGGCGCGTTGACCAGGATCCGCCCGGTGCGGACCGCCTTGGCGTAGGCGTCTACGACTGCGTCGTCGGCGGCGTACACCGCGGAGGTGTGCCCCAGCCCCCCGTGCTCGGTGACCAGCACCGCAGCGTCGATAGCGTGCTGCACATCCCTGGCGCGGACCAGGCCCAGCACCGGCATCAGCTTCTCCTGCACGAGGGGGTGCGCAGCCAGGGCGTCGAGGTCGGCCGGCAGCGGCGCCAGCAGCACCTTCGCGGCGGGGTCGACCTCGAAGCCGGCGCGCCTGGCCAGCTCCGGGGCTCGCTGGCCGAGCGCAGCCAGGTTCACCTTGTCGGCGCAGCCGAACGCGAACTCCGCAATCCGCGTGGCCTGCTCGTCGGTGAGCAGGCACGCACCCATCCTGGTGAACTCGGCCAGCAGCTCGTCGTACACCGCGTCGTCGACGATGCAGGTCTGCTCGGCGGGGCAGATGACCGAGGCGTCGAAGGTCTTGGAGATCAGGATGTCCACCACCGCCCCGCGCAGGTCCGCGGTTCGGTGGATGTAGATCGGCGCGTTCCCCGGGCCGACGAACAGCCCCGGCTTGCCCGAGGCGTTGGCCAGCGCGACGATCTTCGGCCCTCCGGTGACCCACACGAAGTCAACCGCGGGATGGCCGAACAGGTGGTGGGTGACCTCGTGCGCGGCGTCGGGGACCACCTGCAGGGCTCCCGGCGGCAGGCCCGCCGCCTCGGCCGCCTCGCGCAGCACCTCGCCGGACTGCTCGCAGCAGCGCACGGCGTACGGCGAGGGTCGGAACACCACCGCGTTGCGGGTCTTGGCGGCCACGATCGCCTTGTAGAGCACGGTGGACGTGGGGTTGGTGACCGGGGTGATCGCCAGCACCACGCCGATCGGCTCGGCGATCCGCACCAGGTTCCGCTCGACGTCCTCCTCGACCACGCCGACCGACCGCTTGCCGCGCAGGTAGTCGGAGAGGAACTCGGTGGCGACGTAGTTCTTGACCACCTTGTCCTCGAAGACCCCGAAGCCGGTCTCCTCGACCGCCAGCCTGGCCAGGTCGGTGGCCGCGCGCACACCGGCGCGGACCATCGCGTCCACGATCGCGTCCACCTGCTGCTGGTCGAGCTCACGGAATGCACGGGCAGCCTCGGCGGCCCGGTCCACCAGTGCGTCCACCTCGGCGAGCCGATCCGGCCCGGGCCCGGCGGGTGGTGCGGGTGGTGCCTGCGTGCTGGTCATCGTCGCCTCCAGTCCGGGGTGATCTCCAGGGCACGGACCAGGTCGGTCTCGGAGAGGATTCCCACCACCTGGCCGTGGTCGGCGGAGGCCAGCACGACGGCGCGGCCCGGGGCCCGGCTCAGCGTGGGGACCACGTCCACGACCAGGTCCTCGGGGTGTACGACGGGGACGGCCGATGCGGTCTCCATCACGTCGGCCACCCGCGTCGTACCTCGTTGCGCGACCGGGACCCGGCCGGCGCGGCGCAGCACCAGCAGCCCGGCGAACCGGCCCTCGTCGACGACCGGGTACACCGGGTGCGACAGCCCGCGCTCGAGCAGTACCGCGATCTCCGCCACGGTGGTGTCGGGGCTAAGCGTCACCGGTGCCGTGGCCATCAGGTCCCGAACTCGCAGGCCCCGCAGCGCCTGGGTGACCCGTGCGCCCTGGGCCTCCTGGCGGGCTGCCTGGCCGATGAACCAGCCGATCAGCACGAACCAGATCCCGCTGAAGTTGGTGCGGGTCAGCATGAGGTACACGCCGGCCGCGATCAGCACGGCCGCGAACACCTGCCCGGCGCGCGCGGCCGTGACGGTGGACCCTGCGTCGTCACCCGAGCGCCACCACAGCAGCGCGTGCAGCAGCCGCCCGCCGTCCAGCGGCAGGGCAGGCACCACGTTGAAGGCCAGCAGCAGCGCGTTGATGCCTGCGAGGTAGCGCGGCACGCCGATCCAGGTCTCCGGCAGCCCGAGTGCCGCCCCGCCGGCAGCAAGCCCCCAGAACAGCAGCGCCAGCACCCCGGAGGTGAGTGGCCCGGCCGCGACCACCCGGAACTCCGCGCCCGGTCCCGGCAGCGGCTCCTCGGCTCTGGAGACCCCTCCGAACAGCCACAACGTGATGTCGCGGACCCTGACCCCCTCACGCAGCGACTGCAAGGTGTGGCTGAGCTCGTGCGCCAGGATCGAGGCGAAGAACAGGATGGTTGCCGCACCGGCCATCGCCACGTAGACCCAGACGGACAGGTTCGGGTAGGTCGAGGGGAACATCACCGAGACCAGCGACCAGAAGACCAGCGCGAAGATCACCAGCCAGCTCAGCCCGATCTTGACCGGCACCCCCTTGACCCGGAAGAGAACCATGTCGACCGCCCTGTCCACGACCGCCGGCGGGCGAGGGCCCGCCCCTGTCGACGTTAGGGCGACCCAGCCCCGCCGAACCGCGGGCCCTGGTCCCGCCCACGGGGGCCGTTGGTCCCTGGATGCCCCCGGCGCGTGCGACCAGCGTGGAGGTATCCATCCCGGAAGGAGCGGAGATGTCGGACGCGACCGCCGCGTGGGACTACACGCCCGGCGGCGGTGAGTCATGACGGAGCGGGACCGGTTCATCGATGCCGTGCGGGTCGCCGCGCTGGCCGCCGTGGTGTTCCTGCACTGGCTGGCCGTCATGCCGTCTGTGGCCGATGGCAGGTTCACCGACCAGATCGTGGTGAGCGCCGTGCCCCAGCTGTGGCCCCTGACCTGGCTGGGCGACGTCATGGCGCTGTTCTTCTTCGCCGGCGGCTACGCGAACTGGGTGTCCTTCAAGAACTCCCGGGAACGCGACGAGTCGACCGGTGCCTACCTGTCGCGCCGCTATCGTCGGCTGGTGCTGCCGACGCTCGGCTTCCTGGGCGCGTGGCTGGCCGTCGAGCTGCTCATGCGGCTGTCCGGGCTGGGCCCGTGGTCTCCGCTGCGGCACGTGTCGATCGGGAACACCACACCGTTCGGCCCGCTGTGGTTCCTCGGGGTGTACCTGGTCGTCGTGACCCTGAGCCCGCTGACCGTGGCCGCGCACCGGCGGTGGGGGTTGGCGGTACCCGTGGTGATGACCCTCGGGGTGGTGGCCGCCGACGCGGCAGCCGTCCTGTTCGACAGCGGGGCGCCGCTGGTGGTCAACCTGCTGCTGGTCTGGATGGTCCCGCACCAGCTCGGCTACTTCTACGCCGACGGACGGCTGCGCCGCCTGTCGCTGACCGCGTGCGCCGGCCTGGCCGTGGCCGGGCTGCTGGCCCTGGTCCTGCTGACCAGCCTGCCGTTCTACCCGCGCAGCCTCTTCGACCAGCGCTGGAAGGTGCTCACCATGGACGCGCCGACGCTGCCACTGGTGGCCGAGGCGGTCTGGTTCATCGGGTTCGCGCTGCTGCTGCGGCCGCTGGTCGAGGGCATCCTGGCCGACCCGCGGCACTGGTCTCTGGTCAGCCGGGCCAACGCGCTGGCGATGCCGGTCTACCTGTGGCACATGACCGCCTACCTGGTGGTGGTGGTCGCCCTCGGCGCGCTGGGCGTCCGGTTCGCCTACGCCACCGAGCCGTCGGTGCTGTGGTGGCTGGGCCGGCCGGTGGTGATGGTGCTGTCCGGTGTGGTGCTCACGCTCACGCTCGTCGCCCTCGAGCGGGTGCAGCGGCTCGCTCACGGCGGGGTAGCGCCGTTCGCGCCGCGCGGCAGGTGACGTGCCAGGGTCGGACGACCGGGTGTCGGGTTGAGAACCGGGCCGCCCGTCGACGTACTCGATGACCCGGACGCCGCGGGTGCAGCCGGTGGGCACGCGGCAGCCGGAAGAACCGACAGCACCCCTCCCCGCCGCGAGCGGCCCGCCGCTGCCCGGACGGGACCAAGGGCCCTTGTGGGGCGAGCCGGGCTCCTCGCACGGTGGAGAAGGAAGAAGCGACGCCGCTCGGGAGGATTCACGATGGCTTTCGCTGACCGGGTCGACGCCGGCCGGAGGCTCGCCGACGCACTGGAGCCTTTCGCCGACCAGGACGTGGTCGTCCTAGGCCTGCCGCGGGGCGGTGTGCCGGTGGCGTTCGAGGTCGCGATGGCGCTGCATGCACCGCTGGACGTGCTGGTGGTCCGCAAGCTGGGCGTGCCCTTCCAGCCCGAGCTGGCGATGGGTGCGATCGGCGAGTCCGGGGTCAAGGTCCTCAACGACCGGGTGCTCGCCGAGGCCCAGATCTCCGAGGACGAGATCGCCGCGGTGGAGCAGCGCGAGCGGGAGGTCATCGACCGCCGGATCGGCCGGTTCCGCGCCGGTCGGCCACCGGTCCCGCTCGCCGGCAGGACGGCACTGATCGTCGACGACGGGATCGCGACCGGGTCGACCGCCCGGGCGGCGTGCCAGGTCGGGCGCGCCAAGGGGGCGCGCCGGGTCGTGCTCGCGGTGCCGGTGGGACCGCCGGACCTGGCTGGCCGGCTCGCGGACTCCGCGGACGAGGTGGTCTGCCTGGAGACCCCGTCACTGTTCTTCGCGATCGGAGAGTTCTACCGCGACTTTGCGCAGACCTCGGACGAGCAGGTCGCGGACCTGCTGTCCCGGGCGGCATCGCGGGATCAGCCACCACCCGACGACCCGCATCCAGCCCCGCCGCAGGAGGTCCGGGTGAGCGCGGGCGGAGCACAGGTGAGCGGGCACCTGACGGTCCCGCCGGGCGCGCGGAGCCTGGTGATCTTCGCGCACGGCAGCGGCAGCAGTCGGCACAGTCCCCGCAACCGCCAGGTCGCCCGGGTGCTCAATGACGCCGGCCTCGCGACCCTGCTGTTCGACCTGCTCACCCCCGAGGAGGAACGCGACCGTGGCCACGTCTTCGACGTGGAGCTGCTCGCGCAACGGCTTCGGGACGTGACCGACTGGGTGCTGGCCCAGCCCGCGACCGCCACGCTCGCCATCGGGTACTTCGGCGCGAGCACGGGTGCGGCGGCCGCCCTCCGGGCCGCGGCGCTTCCGGGCAGCCCGGTCCACGCGGTGGTCTCACGCGGAGGGCGTCCTGACCTCGCCGAGCCGGGCTTGGACCAGGTCCGCGCACCCACGCTGCTGATCGTCGGTGAGCACGACGAGCCGGTGCTGGGACTCAACCGGCAGGCCCACGCCCGGCTGCGGTGCGAGGCCGGCCTGGCCGTCGTGCCCGGGGCCACCCACCTCTTCGAGGAGCCGGGGACGCTGCAGATCGCGGCCGAGCTGGCCCGGGACTGGTTCGTCACCCACCTGATGGCCAGCAGGACGGCGGTCTGACTGGTGTGAGCGTCCTGGCCGGCCGCCGGCTCCTGCACGGGTCGTTCCGGATCCTGGTGACCGGGCAGTGCCTGGGCCAGGGCGCCGACGGGCTGGCCCAGGCGGCGTTCGCACAGTTCGTGGTCTTCGAGGTCGGCCCGGGGGCGACCCCGGGGCGGTTCGCGGCCCTGCTGGCTGCCACGTTGCTGCCGTTCAGCGTGGTCGGACCGTTCGCCGGGGTGATCATCGACCGCTGGCCGCGTCGACGGATCCTGGTGGTCACGTCCCTGGTCCGGGCCGCGCTCACCCTGGCCTCGGTCGGCACGGTGGTCGCCCGCTCCGAGGCCGGCGCGTTCGTCGGGGTGCTGCTCCTGCTCTCCACGTCCCGCTTCGTGCTCGCCGCCAAGGGTGCCTCGCTGCCCCGGACCGTGGCCCGTGCCGACCTGGTGCCCGCGAACTCGATCTCGTCGGTGGCCGGATTGGCCGCCGTGTTCGTCGGGGCCGTCGGCGGCGTCGCGTTCGTCGGCTGGTCGGCGATGGCCGGCTTCCTGGCGGGTGCGGTGCTCTACCTCGCGGCCTCGGCGGTGTTCACGGGCCTCCCGGACGTGGGCGGAGGCACTGGAGACCACCGGCTGCTGCGCAGCCTGGGCGATGCGTTGGCCGACGTCGGGAACGGGCTGCGTGCGGTCGGCAGACCCGAGATCGGCCGGCCACTTGCGGCGGTGTGGTCGCACCGGTTGCTGCTCGGCGCCGGCTTCGTGACCGTCGTCCTGGTCTCCAACTCACGGTTCCACCTCGAGATCTCCGGCTACGGGCTGGCCCTCACCGCCACCGGCGTGGCCGCCTTCCTCGGGTCGCTCGCCGCCCCGGTGGCGGCGCGGCACCTGCCGCCCCTGGCCCTGGTGCCGATGCCGTTCCTGCCTCCGGCGGCGGCCGCCTTCGTGGCCGGAGCGGTGCCCACGTTGCCGGTGCTGGTGGCCGGCCTTGCGGTCACCGCGTTCTCCTTCCAGACGCTCAAGGTGCTGGTCGACGCGCTGGTCGGCGGCGCGTCACCGGACGAGGTGCGTGGACGGGTGTTCGCGGTCTACGACGTGCTCTACAACGTGGCGTTCGTGCTCGCCGGTCTGCTGATGGTCCCGCTGTGGGCGCCCGGCCGGGTCCGCGTGCTGCTGTGGGGGATCGCGGTCGCGTTCGTGCTCGGCTGGCTGGTGTTCGCGCGCGTCACCTCCCGCACCGTCCCCCGTTGACCCGGCTCCACCAGCCGGGACGGGGCAGCGGGTCCCGAGCGGGCCAGCCGGTGCCGGTCAGCCGGCGCGGACCGAGCCGACGTGCAGCACGCGCACCGATGGGTCGGCGCAGGCCAGCGCCCGGTCACGGACGAACACCGAGGCGGTCTGGTTCGGCGGGTAGACCCGCATCCCGGCGGCCGGGGTCTGCCGGCACTGGTCCTCCGGGTAGTTGCGCGCGTCGCTGCTCTGCACCACGGCCACCGCGCTGCCGCCCGGTGACAGCGAGACAGTCCGGCTCGAGCCCATCCGTTCGGCGGCGGCGCCAACCTGGCTGCCGTCCCGTCCCGTCACGTAGGACACCCCTGGGAACCCGGTCAGCGAGCAGTCGGCGTTGCCGGTGTTGGTGAAGACCAGCCGCTGGTAGGTGCTGCCCGCGGCCACGCCGCCCGGCTTCAGCGACACCGTGAGCACCTCGGTGCCGCACGGATCGGCCGCTGCCGCGGTCGAGGGGGACGGCGACGGGCTCGGCGTGGCCGCTGCCGAGGTCGCCGGCGCGGGGGCAGGAGACGAGGCGGTGGACTGGACCGAGCTGGGCCCGCTGTCCGGTCCCGCCTGGTGCCGGGCGCCGGGCGTGCTGCCGGTGCACGCCGACGTGAGCAGCGCGATCGCGGCGAGGGCCGAGACCTGCGCCGTTCTGCGCGATCGGGTCGAGGACACGGCCACCTCCAGGGGTACGAGATTTTGCTTTTCCGCAACACCAGCCTCAGCAGCCACATAGCCTACCGGTACCGGACCCGCCCAGCGGTCCGCCTGATCGGCACTCGGAGGCCAGTGTGCGAAGGTCGACCCTGCCCGTGGCGAGGGTAGCCCGGCGAACGGTCGTGGCTGTCCTGGCTGCGCTCAGCATCGTCACCGGGGCGGCCTGGGCCGGCTTCGCCGACACCGGGGTGGACGTGTCCAGCTACCAGCACCTGCAGGCGCTGAACTGGTCGAAGGCGAAGGCCGACGGCGTCACGTTCGCGTTCATCAAGGCCACGGAGGGCCGCACCTACACCAACCCCTACTTCGCCGGCGACTGGGCCGCCTGCGCCAACCTCGGTATCTACCGCGGCGCCTACCACTTCGCCCGGCCGAGCAAGGGGACCGCCGCGGCGCAGGCGAGATACTTCGTGAAGGTGGCCGGCCTCCAGCAGGGCTCCGGCGTGCTGCCTCCGGTGCTCGACCTGGAGAAGACCGGGGGGCTGGGCGTCCGGGCGCTGCGCACCTGGACCGCGAACTGGCTGCAGACGGTGAAGGACCTCACCGGCCGGGACCCGATGATCTACGTCTCGCCGAGCTTCTGGAGGGCCTACCTCGGCGACAGCAAGGCCTTCACCCAGTACCCGTTGTGGATCGCGGAGTACGGCGTGAAGGCCCCTGATGTGCCGGGCGGCTGGCCGACCTGGTCGTTCTGGCAGAGCACGAGCAGCGGCAGGATCAACGGCATCGCCGGTCATGTCGACATCGACCGCTGGAACGGTGACGCCGCTCACCTGGCGATGATGGCCAACGTCAAGGACGGGTCCACCCCGCCGAGCACCACCGGCACCACCTCGCCCTCCCCCGTGCCCACCACGCTCACCGTCGCGGTCGACCGTCCGGCGGTGTACGCCGACACGCCGGTGACCTTCTCCGGCTCGCTGAGCGCGTCCGGGGCGAGCATGCCCGGCCGCCGGGTGTCGTTGTGGCAGCAGCCACAGGGCACCACCACGTGGACCCGAATCGGCATGACCAACACCGACACGGCGGGCCGCTACACGTTCACCAGCACGCCGAGCGGCACGGCGTCGTACTTCGTCAAGTGGAGCGGCAACGCGACCTACGCACCCAGCAACTCCCCCACGGTTACCGTGACGCTGCTGCAGCCGGCCACCACCACGCTGAGCCTCGCGTCCAGCCGGTCGCTCGTCTATCCGGGCCAGGACTCCCTGTTCTCCGGCCAGCTGGGCACTACGACCGGCCCGCTGGTCGGCAAGACGGTGCGGGTCTGGAAGCAGCGCGCCGGGGCCACCCGGTGGCGCCGCGTGGGGTCGGCAACCACCACCTCGACGGGCACCTTCTCGCTGCGGGTGACGCCGACGGTCACCGCGTCGTACGTCGCCCGCTGGCGCGGCGGCACGGCCTACCTCGCTGCCGAGTCCACGCCGGTCAGCGTGACCTACCAGCCCACCATCCCGACGACCGTGACGCTGCACCTGAGCCGCAACAACGCCTACGCCGGCCAGCGGGTCGCAGTCAGCGGCACCCTGACATCACCGGTCGGCGTGCTGACCTCGCAGAGCGTGGAGCTGTACCAGCAAGGTGAGGGCGATACCGAGCCCACGCTGGCGGCCACCCTGAACACCGACCGCAGCGGGAGCTTCGCGGTCGCACTCGGCACCACCGCGACCACCACCTACACCGTGCGCTACACCGGATCCTCCCCCTACGAGGCCGCGGCCGCCGACCCGGCCACCGTGACGCTGCTGCCTCCGCACCCCACCACGCTGAACCTGACGTCCAGGCGCACCAGGGTGCACGCCGGCCGGGAGCTGAGACTGCGCGGACACCTGCTCACCGACGGGGAGGGTCTCGCGAACCGGCGGGTCAGGGTCTTCCGGCGGTTCTTCGGCGACTCGACCTGGCATCGGGTGCGGGTCACGCGCACCCAGGGCACCCACGGCTACTGGGCGGTGACCGTGCGCCATCGCCAGGGTGCTGTCTACCGGGCGGTGTACGGCGGGGCGATGCGGTTCGAGCCTGCCCAGTCCAACCGGCTCCGGGTGCGCGTCTACTGACCGGCAGGGGCTGACGGCACCTGCGAGGTCGCTGCGGGCGGAACGGTTGAACCGTGGCTCGTCGGCGCGCCGCTCGTCACGTGCAGCGACCCACTCGTGGTGGCGTGCACCGTCCCGGTGCCCGGTTGCAGCGCCGGGACAGCAAGGCTGGTGCTCTCGTCGTCGCCCACCCACCGCGCCACGGGCGCCTGGGTGCTCCCGCGGCTCGCGCTCGCCGTCGTCACCGTGCTGCTGGTGCCGGCCGTCGAGGCGGCGTAGCCGGCGAACCCGAGGGAGCCGAGCACGCCGGCGAGCACCACGGCGGAACGCACGCGGCGCCCACGGCGGATGTTGCTGTCGCGGCGACGAGAGGTGTCTTCGGGTTCTGCCACGTGGCCAGCATGTCTGCGCACCCTGAGCCGAGGCTGGGAACCGCCTGGGAGGACCGCGTGATCTCTGCAAGGTTAGGCTCGTCCCGTCATGGCCCTGAAGATCCGACCGGCGCACGTCAAGCGCTACCGCGAGATCGCCGCGCTGCTGCTGCGCCACGGGCGCGGCGACCTGGTGCGGTCCGCGGGAATCGACGCGGTGCTCGAGAACCGGGTCGAGGAGGGCGATCCGGAGGCCGCGGCGCACCTCGCCGACGAGCTCGAGGCCATGGGCCCCACCTTCGTCAAGCTCGGCCAGCTGCTGTCCAGCCGTGTCGACCTCCTCGCGCCCGCCTACATCGAGGCCCTCGCCCGCCTCCAGGACAGGGTGGAGCCGTTCGACTTCGAGCAGGTGGAGGAGATCGTCAGCAGCGAGCTCGGGGTGCGGCTGTCCCGGGTCTTCTCGACCTTCGAGTGCGAGCCGCTCGCCGCGGCCTCCCTCGGTCAGGTGCACCGGGCCACGCTGCGCGACGGCCGTGAGGTGGTGGTCAAGGTGCAGCGGCCCGGCATCCGGGCCCAGGTCCGCGACGACATGGAAGTGCTCGGCGACCTGGCGGACTTCGTCGACGGGCACACCGAGGCCGGGCAGCGGTATGCCCTGGCCGGCCTGCTCGAGGAGTTCCGCAGGTCGCTGGTCGACGAGCTCGACTATCGTCGCGAGGCGGACAACCTCGCGACGATGCGGGCTCTGCTGGCCGACTTCGAGCACATCGTGGTGCCGGCGCCGCACGAAGGACTGACCACCGGCCGGGTGCTGACGATGGACTTCGTGCCCGGCCAGAAGGTCACCGACCTCGGCCCGCTGGGCCGCATGGAGCTCGACGGCGCTCCGCTGGCCGACGAGCTGTTCGCGGCGTACCTCAAGCAGGTCCTCGACGCCGGCGTCTTCCACGCCGACCCGCACCCGGGCAACGTGCTGGTCACGCAGGACGGGCGCCTCGCGCTGCTGGACATGGGCATGGTGGCCCGACTGAAGCCGGCCACCCGCGACCGGTTGGTCAAGCTGTTCTTGGCCATGGCCGACGCGCGACCGGACGAGGTGGCGCGCATCGCGGTCAGCCTCGGCGAGAAGCTGCCCGGCTTCGACGCCTCTGCATTCGAGCGGGCGGTTGCCGACGTGGTGGGGAGGGCCGCCGACGTCTCGATCGGCGACCTCGACACCGGCGCGATGGTGCTCGAGCTGACGAGGCGGGCCGGCGACGCCGGGCTGCGCATGGACCCCCGGCTGGTGATGCTCGGCAAGACCCTGCTCAACCTGGACCAGGTGGCCGCAACGCTCGACCCTGACTTCGAGCCACGGGAGGCGCTGCACCGGCACACCACCGCGCTGATGCGCTCGTCGATGAAGACCACGCCGGCGGCGATGCTGACCTCCGTGCTGGAGGCCAAGGAGTTCGTCGAGGCGCTGCCGGGCCGGGTCAATCGTGCCTTCGACGCCATCGGCGAGGGTCACTTCCAGCTACGGGTCAAGGCGTTCGACGAGGACGAGTTCTTGCGCGGCCTGCACAAGCTCGCCAACGTGGCCGCTGCAGGCATGGTGCTCGCGTCGATGATCCTCGCCTCCGCGCTGCTGGCCCGGGCGTCGGGCGGCACCATGTCGACGGAGAACTGGATCGCGCTGGTCGTCTTCGTGGTCGCGGTGCTCGTGGCGCTCGGCATGCTCGCGCGGCTGGCGTGGAAGGCCCGGCACGTGCACACCAACCGCCCCGAGTAGCTGCGCGAGAACCCGTGCCTGGTCATTCGTGCTGGGTCGAGTGTCACTCAGGGAGCCGGTCAGCGGAGCAGACCGCCGGCCAGCGCGGTGGCGAGCGTCGGGGCGAGCGGCACGCGCGGCAGCAGGGTGGCCTGGAAGGCGTGGTACAGATCCGGCTTGCCGTTCCAGGTGAGGCTGCTCGGTCGGTTGTCCGGCGACAGCTCGTGGTGCCAGGACCCGAGGCCCTCGTCCACGAAGCTCGCCGCGATGTAGGCCCACCACTGGTCGTACCACCCGGCGTACGACGGGCTGCCGGTGGCCGCATGCAGCGCCGCGGCGGCGGCCGTGCTCTCCGCGGCCACCCAGTGCATGCGCTGGCGCACCACCGGGTTGCCGTCCCAGTCGACGGTGTAGACGAACCCCGGCGCCCCGTCGACCGCCCAGCCGTCGTGGACTGCGGTCTCGAACAGGTGGCGTGCGTCGCCCACCAGCCAGTCGGGCGCCTCCCCGCCCAGGGCCGCGTGCAGTTGCACTGCCAGCCGGGACCACTCCAGCGAGTGCCCGACGGTGGCGCCGAACGGCCGGAACGGGTGGGCCGGCTGGTCGCGGTTGTAGTCCAGGTCCGGACGGTACGACGCGTCGAGGTGCTCCGGGATGCGCCACGAGTTCCCGGCGGCCAGCCGGTGCACCACCCGGTCGGTGACCCGCAGCGCACGGGCGCGCAACGACGCGTCCCCGGTGACGTCGGCTGCCGCGAGCAGCGCCTCCACGGAGTGCATGTTGGCGTTCACCCCGCGGTAGCCGTCGAGGCGCTCGAACGGCTCGTCCCACTGCTCGACCACCATCCCGGCCTCCTCGTCCCAGAACCGCCGGAGGAACACGTCGAGGGCCTCCTCGAGGAGCCCGGGTCCACCGGGGCGGCCCGCGACGACGGTGCTGGCCGCCGCCAGCACCACGAACGCGTGCTCGTAGGCAGTCTTGTCCCGCGACACCGGGCCGTCCCGGTCCACCGCGGCGTACCAGCCCCCGTGCACCGCGTCCCGGAAGCTGCCGGTCAGCGCGTCCACCCCGTGGTCGGCCAGCGCGGCGGCGCCGGGATACCCGAGCAGCTCGCCGAGGGCGTACACGTGGGTCATCCGAGCGGTCACCCACAGCTGCCCCGGGTGGCCCGGGTCCGGACGCCCTCTGTCGTCCAGCCAGGCGAAGCCACCCGACGGGTCCTCGGCCGCACGTCCGAAGTCCAGCAGCCGGATGCCCTCGGCCTCCAGCCACTCCGCGTGCTCGCGGTCGCCGAGCAGTCGTGCCACGTCGGCAACCCTAGGTGCTGACCGACGCTGGGTGGCTCCGGGAGGGACGAAGGGCCCTTGGCCGTCCCCATGCCCGGCCTGATGCTGGAGGCGATGCTCCTCGCCACCGTCCTCGCGCTGAGCGCGGGCCTCCTCAACGCGGGTGCCGCGCTGCTGCAGCAGCAGGGCATCCACCTCGGCCTGGTCAGTGTGGAGCGCACGGATGCGCTGCGCATCGCGCGCAACCTGCGCGACCTGGCCCAGCAGCCGCGCTGGGTGTGGGGCTGGTCGACCGACCTGGTCGGCTACCTCTTCCAGGCGGCGGCGCTGTACTACGGCTCGGTGGCCCTGGTCCAGCCGCTGATGACCACCCAGCTGCTGTTCACGCTCGGCCTCGTGTCGTGGCAGCGTCGCGAGTCACCGCGCCTGGAAGCCTGGGTGGCCGGGGCGGCCATCTGCACCGGGTTGGCCGTGCTCCTGGTCACCCAGGGCAGCTCGCTGTCGGGCGCTGCCGACCGGACCAAGGTCCTGCAGGCGACCGCGGTGGCGGCCGTGCTGGTCACCGCGCTGGTGATCGTCTCGCGCAACGTCAGGCAGGGAGTGCTGTTCAGCGCGGTCGCCGCCGGCCTGTGCACCGCGATGTCGGCCGTGTTCACCAAGCTGACGGTGAACGACCTGGTCACCGTCGGGCTGGCCGGGACCGCGAAGGACTGGCCCGGCTACCTGCTCCTGGGGTCGACCTTCGCCGGCTTCCTGACGATCCAGGCCGGCTTCGCCTCCGGTCCGCTTACCTGGGCGGTGGCGGCCGGCCTGATCACCGACCCGATCGCGAGCTACCTGGTGGGGATCCTGGCCTTCGACGTGTCGCTGCCGTCCGATCCCGCGTCGCTCGCCTCCGTCGTCATCGCACTCGGCCTGCTGTCGGTGGGCATCCTGCTGCTGGCTCACGCCTCCGTGAGATCACGGTGGCGACAGGTCAGGATCGCGTGAGTAGCCTCGAGGGCATGGGCGCCGTCCGTCGTACCGCCGCCGTGGCGGCCGCTCTCGCAGGCATGCTGACCGCCGGCTGCAGCGGGACGACGCAGGGCAGCACGCCCGCACCGAACGGGAGTGACGCCGCGGCCGCGGCGCCCGCCGCCCCCGCCGCCGCGGCGACCAAGCTGCTCGTCGTCATCGAGGAGAACCACTCGCTCGCGCAGATGCGGGCCGGCATGCCCTACGCCTTCCGGCTCGCCAAGAAGTACGGCTACGCCAACCAGTACCACGCCATCACGCACCCGTCCCTGCCGAACTACCTGGCGATCGCCGGCGGGAACACGTTCGGCGTCAGCGACGACGCCGAGCCGGCGGCCCACCGACTCACCGGTCACTCGGTGTTCGGGCAGGCGCTCGCGCACCACCGCACCGCCACCGTGTACGTGCAGAGCATGCCCAGCCCCTGCGCGACCGTGAGCAGCGACCCGTACGCGGTCAAGCACAACCCGTGGGCGTACTTCGTCCGTGAGCGCCGGCAGTGCAGATCACACGACGTGGGCATGCGCCGGTTCGGCAACGACGTCGCCGCCGGCCGGCTGCCCACTCTGGGCATGGTGGTCCCCGACCTGCAGCACGACGCCCACAATGGCTCGCTGCAGCAGGCCGACGCGTGGTTCCACTCCCTGATGCGACGGGTGTTCGCGGGCCCGGACTGGCGCTCTGGCCACCTGGTCGTGGTGCTCACCGCAGACGAGGACGACGGCAACCAGGGCAACCGGGTGCTCACCGTGGTGATCCACCCCAGCCAGCGCCACCACGTGGTCACCCGCCGGCTGGGCCACTACTCGCTGACGCGGTTGTACGACGAGGTGGCCCACCTGCCGCTGCTCCGCCACGCCCGGACCGCGCACTCGATGGCGAAGGCCTTCGGACTGCCGCTCGGCTGAGCGGTCAGGATCCGATGCGCTCCCAGCCCCGGCGCGGCCGGGCCCAAACCGCCCGGGCGTCCAGGGCTCCGGTGCGGCATGATCGGGGGATGGCCGGAACGTACAGCTCCTCAGGCGTGATCGGGCGCGCCGGACGCATGCCCGTGGTGGACCCCGACCTGCTGCGCAGCAGCCGAGCGGACCTCGACGGGCGCCCGCTCCCGCTCGTCGGCACCGCACGCATCTACACGTGCGGGATCACGCCCTACGACGTGACTCATCTCGGGCACGCTGCCACCTTCGTGTGGGCGGATCTGCTCGCCACCGTGCTCCACGCCGCCGGGGTCCAGCCGACGGTGTGCCGCAACGTGACCGACGTCGACGACGTGCTGACGGCAGCCGCGAGCGGCCGTGGCCGGCCGTACGACGAGTTCGCCCTGACCCAGGAGTTCCTCTTCGACCGGGACATGCGGGCCCTGCGGGTCGCGGAACCCGGACACGTGCCGCACGCCCGCAGCCACGTCAAGCACGTGGTGCAGCTGGCCGGTGCGCTGCTGAGGACCGGGCACGCCTACGAACGCGACGGCCATGTGTTCTTCCGGGGCGAGCAGACCGTCCGGGCCAGCGGCCTCGACGAGGCGGAGGCGGAGCGGCTGGCCACCGAGTTCGGCGACCGGGCCGAGGATGACGGCCGCGACACGCCCTTCGACGTGCCGGTGTGGCGGCCCTCGCCCGAGGACCACCCGGCCTGGCCCAGCCCGTGGGGCTGGGGGCGCCCCGGCTGGCACGCCGAGTGCGCGGCGATGGCCTGGGCCGTCTGCGGCAGCAGCATCGACGTACTGGTGGGCGGCCAGGACCTGGCGTTCCCCCACCACGCCTACCAATCGGCGATGGTCGAGGCGGCCTCCGGGGTCACGCCGTTCGCCCGTCGCCAGTTGCACGTCGGGGCGGTCCGCCACGGTGGCGCCAAGATGGCCAAGTCGACCCGGAACCTCGTGCTGGTCGGCGACCTGCTGGCCGAGCACTCCGGTGCTGCGATCCGGCTGCTGCTGCTGAACAGGGCCTGGCAGCGGCCCTGGGAGTACGACGCGGCGCAGCTGTCGGCCGCTGAAGATCTTCTCGACCGCCTCTACGCGGCGGCCGCGCGCCCCTCCGACAGCGCAGGCGGGAAAGACTCGGTGCTGGGTGCCCTGCTTGCCGACCTCGACGTGCCGGGAGCCGTGGCTCGGGCTCTCGATGAGCGCGGTGCGACCGCGCGGGCCGTGCTGGACCTGCTGAAGCTCACGCCCTGACCCGCGGTCAGGCGCTCGACTTGTCCTGCCCGGCCTCGTCCTGCTCCTTCTTCGCAGCCTTGCGTTCGCGCTCCGTCTCGGTCGGCAGGTAGCGGTTCAGTCCGGCCCAGAAGCGGTTGCGGTTCGCTCCGCTGCGATGCACGGCCTCCGCGCGCGCCTCGGCTCTCTTCCGAGCTCTCTGGGTCTCGTCCATGCCGTCTCCTCGGGCCGGTGTCGTCCAAGGCTCACGGTGCTCGCACTCGTGCGTCGGGAACAGGGTCCTTCGGCCCTGACGAGCGGTATCAGGGTCTCTGGGTCATTCCAGGACGCGTAGCCGGGTGGTCCCGGGGATCTTGGCCAGATCGCCGAGCACGTCTTCCGACACCGACGAATCGGTGTCGGTGACGACGTAACCGGTGTGCCCGCGGGTGGCCAGCTGCTGGGCGCCGATGTTCACGTCGTGCCCGGCCAGGATCTGGTTGACCTCGGCGAGCACGCCGGGGGTGTTCTCGTGGATGTGCGCGATGCGCTGCGCATGGTCGGAGCGTCCCGGCGCCAGCGTGGGCAGGTTCACCGACAGCGAGGTGTTGCCGCTCTGCACGTAGTCGCGCAACTTGGTGCCGACGAAGCGGCCGATGTCCTCCTGGGCCTCCTCCGTCGAGCCCCCGACATGAGGGGTGAGGATCACGTTGGGCAGCCCGCGCAGCGGCGACTCGAACGCCTCGCCGCGACGCTTGGGCTCGTTGGGGAACACGTCGACCGCAGCGCCGGCCAGGTGTCCCGACTCGATCGAGCCGCGCAGCGCCGCGTAGTCGACGACGAAGCCGCGGGAGAGGTTCAAGAACAGCGACCTCGGCCGCATCCGGGCGAACTGCTCCGCCCCGAAGAACCCGGCGTTCCCCGGTCGGCCGTCGACGTGCAGGGTGACGGTCTCCGCCGAGTCGAGCAGCTCCCCGAGGGAGGAGCAGCGGCGCGCGTTGCCCAGGGCGAGCTTGTCGTCGGTGTCGTAGAAGTAGACCTGCATGCCGAGCATCTCGGCGACCACCGAGAGCTGAGAGCCGATGTTGCCGTAGCCGACGATGCCGAGGGTGCGCCCCCGGACCTCGTGGCTTCCGGTCGCCGACTTGTCCCAGATGCCCTGGTGCAGTGACCTGTTGCGGTCGGTGAGGTGGCGCGCCATACCGATGATGTTCGCGATCGCGAGCTCGACGACCGAGCGGGTGTTGCTGAACGGCGCGTTGAACGCGGCGACCCCGTGCCGGGTGGCGGTCTCCAGGTCGATCTGGTTCGTGCCGATGCAGAAGGCACCGACGGCCAGCAGCCCCGGGTGGGCGTCGAGCACCTTCGTGGTCAACTCGGTCTTGGACCGGATGCCGAGCAGGTCCACGCCGTGGAGAGCGTCGAGCAGGTCCGCCTCGCCGAGCGCGGAGTCGCTGGTCTCCACCTCCACGCCTGCCTCTCGCAGGATCGTCGAGGCCATAGGGTGCACGTTCTCCAGGAATAGGGCTCTCACCCGGCCATCCTCTCAACCTCGACCAACCGCCCTGCCGGCACCGTCCAGGTTCCGGTCTTCAGCAGGGTCGGTCGGTGACGCAGCACTCAGCCTCGCCACCAAAAATGCCAAAACGGGCACATCGCACCAAAGTGGCCTCTACATTCAATGTCGTACCCCGCGCAGGGGACACATGCCGACCCCCCCGAAAGGCACATCATGCGTCCGCTCCCCCTGACCGCTGCTGCCGTCCTGTCGGCGGCCGCCCTGGCGGTCCCCGTCGCCCCCGCCCTCGCGGCCGGGCATGGCCACGGCCACGCCAACACGCACGCCGGCCACGCCAAGACCCACGACCACCTGGCCCAGCAGGAACGCGGGGCCAGCCACGCCCTGGCCAACCAGCTGCGTCAGGTCAATCGGATCGCCGACCGCGCCGCGACCTCCGAGCGGGTCAGCGACGTCGACCGCGATGGGGTCAGCGCTGAGCTGCAGGCCGACTCCGATGCGCTCACCGCGCTGGCGGACCAGCTCGCAGCCGCGACCACGCACCACGACGTGGTCGCCGCGGTCCACCAGGGCGTCCTGGTGCGTGCGGTCGCGCGCACCCAGTTCACGGTGGCAGCCCAGGCCGGCCACGTGCGCAGCGAGGCCGACGCGCTCACCACCGCTGCTCAGGACCTGCAGACACAGGTCGACGCCGCCACGGCGGCAGGCCAGGACACCACCGCGGCGACCGCGGCGCTGACCGACCTGGCCACCCAGGTCACCACCGCGTCGGCGGACGCAGACGCGGCCATCGCCGCCGTGGTGGCCCTGGGCCCGGACTCCACCCGCCCCCAGGTCAACGACGCCCGCGACACCGCGGAGGCCGCCCTGGCCGACGCGGAGACCGCCCTCGAGGCCGCGACGCTCGACCAGAGCACCGTGGAGACCGCGGTCGCCGGGTTCACCGCCCCGACCCCGTGACCGACTGAGCAGCCCGTCTCCCGGACCGGCCGCGCGAGCACCGCGCGGCCGGTCCGGTCACTGCACCAAACGAAACGACCCCCATGCCCTGGCCCCGCGGACTCCTCGTCCTGCCCCTCCTGCTCGTCCTCACCGTCCTGCCCACCGGGCTCGCGCACGCCTCGAGCCGGCCCGCGCACCCACCCGCGCCGCCTCACCGCCCTGCAACCGGTGCCGCCAAGACGTGGGCCCAGCCACGCGGCAGCCTACGGATTGCACCCACGCGCCTGGTGGCCCCGCAGCGGGCACACTCGCACATCCGAGTCACCACCGTCCGCAACGTCGACGGGCGCCCTCGGGTCGCCGTGCAGACCCGCGACGACCCCGCCGCGGCGCGAGCGGCGGTGGCCGCCGCCCAACGTGCACCGGGCGCGATCGCCGTCTCGGTCGACCACCGTGTCTCGGCGCAGCAGACCCAGTCCCATGACGCCGACCGTTGGGCGCAGTGGGCCCTGAACCGGCTCGATGCCGAGAACCTCTGGGCCCAGCAGCCCGGCGACGGCGTGACGGTGGCCGTCGTGGACACCGGCGTCGACGCCGCACACCCGGACCTGGCCGGGGTGGTGCTGCCCGGAACCGATCTCGTCTCTCCCGGCGGTGACGGCAGCGCCGACGGCAACGGGCACGGCACCCACGTCGCCGGCATCATCGCCGCGGTCGCGAACAACGGTGTCGGCGTCGCCGGCCTGGCGCAGGGCGTGCGGATCCTGCCCGTGCGGGTGCTCGACGACAACGGGGCGGGCTGGGCCTCCACCATCGCCAAGGGGATCATCTGGGCCACTGACCACGGGGCGTCGGTGGTCAACCTCTCCCTGGGTGATCACGCCTCGGACGACGTCACCGCCACCGCCGTCCAGTACGCCGAGGACCACGGCGTGGTGGTCGTCGCCGCAGCCGGCAACGACCGCGCCGACGGTGATCCGGTCACCTACCCCGCCGCCTACCCCGGTGTCATCGGCGTGGCCGCCACCGACGACCAGGACGCCGTGGCCGCCTTCTCCGAGACGGGCGGCTTCGTCGACGTTGCCGCCCCCGGCGTGGACATCGCCTCGACGTTCCCGCCGTCGACGTACGTCTACCTGTCCGGGACGTCGATGGCCGCCCCGTTCGTGAGCGCGACCGCCGCCCTGCTGATGGCCGCCGACCCGCAGCTGACCCCCGAGCAGGCGGCCTCGGCGCTGGAGTCCACCGCCAGCGACCTGGCGCCCACCGGGCGTGACGACGCGTCCGGCTACGGCCTCGTCGACCCGGCTGCTGCGCTCTGCTCGCTCACCGGCTGCTCGACCAGCACGGCCGCGCCCGCCGCAACCACGACACGGCTGCGAGCCGGACGCCACAGGGCCACCTACGGCCGGTGGCTCACCGGCCGGGTCACGCTCCGCGACCGGGCCACCGGTGCGGCGCTCGCGGGGCAGTCCGTCCGGCTGTGCATTCAGGCGACCCCCGCAGAGCGCTGCGGTCTGCTCACCACGGGCTCGGACGGCACCGCGGCCTACCGGCTGCGGGCACGCCGCAACGTGTCGGTGTACGCGGAGTTCCCGGGGACACTGGCCGCCGGGCCGTCGAGGTCGGCCGGAGTCCGCTACCGGGTTGCGCCCCGGATCCGGCTGCGGGCAGGACGCCACCGTCTCGCGGTGACGGTCCGACCGGCGGCCGGCCAGCTGGTGCGGCTCCAGCGGTGGACCGGGCGCCGGTGGGCCGGCCACGGACGGGCCCGGGTCGGTGCTCACGGTCACGCGGTGTTCACGCACCTGCGCCACGGCCGGTTCCGGGTCCGGGTACGACGGACGGCCGGCATGGCGGCAGGCACCAGCACTGCCCGCCGGCTGGGCTGAAGGCGTCCGGCTCCAGTCAGCAGGCGTGGTCCCCGTCGTACCCCTCGAGCGGGTACTGCGTCATCAGCACCGTGCCTCCGGAGAAGCCCGCCGCTGCGCAACCGGCAGCCGCACCGGACGCGCTGGTGAACCCGGCGACCCAGCTCGGGTAGTCGAGCAGCTGCACCCCACCGGTGATCTGGTCCCAGTCGCGGCTGGTCGAGTAGAAGCCGACCTGGGTGATGCCACGGCTCCTGAGGTAGCCGACGGCGCCCTCCAGCGCGGCGGTGTCGTTGCGGTAGGCCACGGCCAGGTGCGGCGCGTCGACGGTGTGGGCGTCCTCCAGGCTCTCCCAGCTGTTGCCGGTCTCCACGTCCAGCCACCACGGGGCAGCGGCGGCATCGCCCACCGCCTCGCTGAGCGTCGAGGCGTCCACCTGCTGCTCGGCGACGACCGCGGCGTGGAAAGAGTCGGCGGCGGCGTACCAGCCGTAGTCGTAGGAGCAGCCGACGCTGTCGGGATCGTCGATCGTGCACGGCTCCGGAGAGGAGCCCCACTCGTCGACGTCCCAGTAGCTCGAGTAGGCAGGTCCCGGGTCCGCGGTGTTCGCGTAGAACTGGGGCTGGCCGGTCGCGTTCGCCCAGGCGAGCTCGCTCGGTCCGTCACCGGTGCCGAGGCACGGGTTGGCCGAGTAGACCAGGCCCGCATTCACCCCCACCACGCCGAAGGCCGCACCCTTGGGGAGCCTGGCTCCACATTGCGGGTAGCTGATGTCGTAGCCGTCCGTGCTCGTCGGAGCTCCGCCTCCCCCGCCCCGGCCACCCGGGTCGGCCGGGCGGCCCGCCGCGGAGGCCGGTGCGGCTGCGGCGAGCACGGCCACGCCCAGGGCGACGGCGGCCGTGAGGCCGCGAAGACGCAGGGAAGCTCGCATCGCGACCGCCATTCCATGCTCCGAGGGACGCCACGTGCACGATATCCCGGCCGGGCGGGAAGTGAGGCGGCACGGCTCGCCCTGGATCTCAGGATGGTTTGATACCTTGCGGCAGTGTCACGTGCAGGGTCCCGGACGAGTGCCGTCCACGTGGCGTTTCTCGGCTGCGGGTTCATCGCGTCCGTGCACAGCCGGCACCTGGCCAAGCTGCGCGAGGACTTCGTGCTCAGCTACGCCAGCCGGGACGCCGCGCGCGCCGAGGAGTACCGGCTGCGGTACTCCGGGCTGCGCGCCTACGGCGACTACGCCTCGGCTCTCGACGACCCGTCGGTGGACGCCGTCGTGGTGGCGGTGCCGCCCCGGTTCCACCTCGAGCTGACGCTCGCCGCGCTGCGGGCGGGGAAGCACGTGCTGGTGGAGAAGCCGGCCTTCCCGCTGCGCACCGACTACGAGGCCGTCCGGCAGGCCCGCGACCTGGCCGGACGGGTGGTGTGCGTCGGCGAGAACGACCACTACAAGCCGCTGGCGGTGACCCTTCGGAGGCTGCTGGTGGAGGACGCGATCGGCGACCTCGTGCTGGCGCAGTTCACCACCGTCGCGCACCGGCCCAAGTCCGCGGACGACTGGCGCAACGACGAGCGGATGGCCGGCGGTGACGCCTTCTTCGAGGAGGGCATCCACTGGCTGCACCTGGCCGGGAGCCTGGGCCCGTCGATCACCCGGATCAGCGCCTTCCGGCCGGCCTCGTCCGGGCCGGGCGACCTCGCCGGTGACAGGCGGGTCAAGAGCATGCTCGTGGCTTTCGAGTACGACGGAGGTGGGGTCGGCGCTCTGTACTACTCCCGCGAGATCCCCTCGCTGCTGCGCGGGCTGCGCTGGTCGAAGCTGTTCGGCCGCAAGGGCGTCATCACCTTCGAGTCCAACGGCGGGGTGGTGCTGGCTCCGGGCCGCCGGGTGCCCCGGGTGATCACCCCCGGCATCGTCGACGTCCGCGGCTACCGCGCGATGTACCTCGACTTCGCCCGCGCCATCCGCACGGGCTCGGTCCCGGAGATGAGCATCGAACGCGCGCTGGCGGACCACATACTGATGGAGCAGGTCTATGGTCTCAGCAGCTGACGGAGGCCGGGAGACCGAGCACTTCGACGTCGTCGTCATCGGAAGCGGCGCCGGTGGCGGCACGATGACCCACGCCCTGGCGTGGACGGGTGCCCGGGTCCTGCTCGTGGAGCGCGGCCAGATGCTTCCCCAGGAGGAGGAGAACTGGGACCCGGCGGCGGTCTGGCAGCAGAAGCGCTACCGGCCGGACGAGCTGTGGCTGGACGGACGCGGCCGGCCCTTCCTGCCGTTCGTGCACTACGTGGTCGGTGGCAACACGAAGTTCTGGGGCAGCGCCCTCTTCCGGCTGCGTCGCGACGACTTCCACGCGATCGAGCACGCCGATGGCATCTCGCCGGCGTGGCCGATCGACTACGACACCCTGGCACCCTGGTACGACGAGGCGGAGCGGCTCTACCACGTGCACGGCGAGCGCGGCTTCGACCCCACCGAGGCCGAGCGGAGCCCGTTCCCCTACCCGGCGGTCCCCCACGAGCCGCCGATCCGGGAGCTCGTGGACCAGCTGCGCGGCCACGGCCTGCACCCCTCTCCCCTTCCGCTCGGACTGGTGAAGCCGGGAGAGGAGGGCGGCTGCGTGCTGTGCAGCACCTGCAACTCCTTCCCCTGCCGGATCCGCGCGAAGAGTGACGCCGACACCATCTGCGTCGAGCCGGCCCTGGCCTCCCCGACCGTGACCATGTGGACCGGAGCGCGGGCCGAGCGGCTGCTCACCGACGGCAGCGGCCGCAAGGTCACCGCCGTCGAGGTCGACCGGGGTGGCCACAAGGTCCGGGTCACCGCGAAGACGTTCGTGGTCGCCTGCGGGGCCGCCAACTCGGCCGCGCTCCTGCTCCGGTCCGGCAACGACCGGCACCCGAACGGTCTGGCCAACAGCTCCGGACTGGTCGGCCGCCGCTACATGGCCCACCTTTCGACGATGATCGAGGCCTTCCACCCGTTCAAGGTGAACCCGACCAGGTTCCAGAAGACGGTGGCCATCAACGACTTCTACCGCGCGGGCCGAGGGCATCCCTTCCCGCTGGGGCACATCCAGTCCCAGGGCCGGGCGCACGGCGCGATCGTCCAGGCGGTGGCGCCCTTCCTGCCACGGTGGGCCTGCGACGCGTTCGTGTCCCGCGGCGTGGACTGGCTGGCGATGTCGGAGGACCTGCCCCGGGAGTCGAACCGGGTCACCGTGGAGCCCGACGGCCGGATCAAGATCTCCTACCGGCCCAACAACCTCGCGCCGCACGCCCGGCTGGTCCGGGAGACCAAGCGGATGTTGCGGCGGCTCGGGTACTGGAAGGTCATCACCCACTCGTTCAAGGTGCAGAACACCACCCACCAGTGCGGCACGCTCGTGTTCGGGACCGACCCGAAGACGTCGGTGCTGGACACCTACTGCCGGACCCACGACGTGGAGAACCTGTACGTCGTCGACGCCTCGTTCTTCCCGTCCTCCGCGGCGGTCAACCCGGCCCTCACGATCATCGCCCAAGCGCTGCGGGTGTCCGACCACCTGGTCCGCAACGAGTTCCACTAACCGAGAAGAGGTTCCTGTGCGCGTCCGCTCCTTCAGTCACGTCGCCATCACTGTCTCCGACTTCAACGAGGCGGTGCGGTTCTACTGGGACGTGTTCGGCGCGCCGGTGGTCGGCGTCTCGGACACCCCGAGCGAACGGGTACGCACCTTCTTCGGTGTGGACGCACCGGAACCGACGTGCAAGATCGGCTGGGTCCGCGTCCCCGGCGGCGCGACCATCGAGATCTTCGAGTTCCGGCCTTACGAGCCGCCCGTCGACGTCGTCTGGAACCGGCTCGGCGCCACCCACATCTCCTTCAACGTGCACGACACCAAGAAGTGGCACGACTACCTGGTCGGCAAGGGCGTCGAGATCGTCTCGCCGCCGGAGAAGTCGCCGCACGGGCACACCTTCTTCTTCGTCAAGGACCCGGACGGCAACCTCATCGAGCTGATCGACAACAAGCACATGCGGCCGATCCTCAAGTGGCTCGGCCCGCTCGGCGGCGTGGTGTTCCGGCACACGATGTACAAGAAGTACTACGAGCCGACGTCCGCGTAGCTCAGACGCCGAGCGCGCTCCGGCCGCGCGCCGGGTCGCTCGCTGGCCCTCGGCCCAGACCGCCGGTGGGCGCCGGCCGAGCATCGAGGAAGATGAAGCGTGCTCGACTGGTGGCGACACAGGCTTGCCCTGGACCTGACGCGGCTCCGGAAGGACGGCCGCGCGGCCGCGCTGTGGGCGCTGCGGATCACTGTCGCCGCGGTCGCCAGCTACGTCGTCGCGACGCTGCTCTTCCCCGGAACCCAACCGCTGCTCGCGCCGCTGACGGCGATGCTCGTGGTCCAGGTGACCCCGGTCTCGCTGCTGGCCAGCGGCCTCGACCGGGTGGTCGCCGTGGTCGCGGGCGTCTCGCTGGCGGTGACCTTCGCCGCGGTCGTGCCGCTGCAGTGGTGGAGCCTGGGCGTGCTGATCCTGGTCGCCATCATGATCGGCCAGGTGCTGCGGCTACGGGCGAACCTCATCGAGGTCGCCATCAGCGGCATGCTCGTGCTCGGGGTCGGATCGTTGGACGCCGGGTCGGCCGCCTGGCAGCGGATCACGGAGACGCTGGTGGGCGCCGCCGTGGGGATCGCGGCCAACCTGCTGTTCCCGCCCAAGGTCGCCAGCGCCGACGCCGGGCAGGCCATCGACGGGCTGGCGGACTCGGTCAGCGAGCTGCTGAGCCGGGCCGCGGAGGAGCTGACCGAGCTCGTGGCCGAGGATCGTGACCCAGCGCCGGCAGCGCGGTCGTGGCTGGGTGAGGCGCGGCGGATCACCCACGACATCCCGCCGGTGGGCGCGGCGCTCCTGCACGCCGAGCAGGGCCGCAGGCTCAACGTCCGCGCCGTCGGCACCCCGAACGTGTCGGCTGGGCTCCGCCAGGGTCTCGAGGCGCTCGAGCACTCCACCGTCGCGATCCGGAGCATGTTCGGCGCGGTCGCCGAAGCCGTCCAGGACGCCTCGTGGCTGGACGACGACAGCGGCTCAGCCGTTCTTCTCGGTCTCGCCCAGACGTTCCGAGAGCTCGCCGCAGGCGTCGACGCGTTCGGCCAGCTGGTGCGCGACGAAGCCGAGACCGGAAGGTCGACGACGTCCGTCGAGGTGCAGGACCTGCGTGCCGCACTGGAGGGTCTGCACGAGGCGCGCGCCCGGCTCGAGGACCTGATGATGACCGGCTCAGGACCGGAGCTGCTCCAGCTGCACGCGGCCGTGCTGTCCGCCGTTCAGCGACTGCTGCGCGAGATGGACCTCGACGAGCGGATCCGAAGGCAGGTCCGGTTGATGCCCCCCCGTCCGCGACTGCCACGACCTGGAGGACCCAGACGCAGCACCGGGTCGTCTCCCGCGCCCGAGCCGACGCCGGATGCCGAGACGCAGGTGCTGCCGCGCATCCCTCCGCGCCGGGGCGACGGGCCACGCCGTTGAGCTGATCGGCGATCGCCCCGGGGCAGCGCGCGAACGAGCGATGCTCACCGGCCCGCCAACCGGGAAAGCGGTGGTGAGTCACGTGCCCGCGGTCGGGACCGCTGGTCCCGTTTCGGTGGAGACGGCTCGGAAGCGCCTCAGCCGCAGGCTGTTCGAGACCACGAAAACCGAGGAGAGTGCCATCGCCGCCCCCGCGATCAGCGGGTTGAGCAGGCCGAACGCGGCGAGCGGCAGCGCCGCGACGTTGTAGGCGAAGGCCCAGAACAGGTTGCCCTTGATGATGGCCAGCGTGCGGCGTGCCAGCCGGATCGCGTCGACGGCCGCGCGGAGATCGCCTCGGACCAGGGTGAGGTCGGAGGCTTCGATCGCCACGTCGGTGCCGGTGCCCATGCTGATGCCCAGTTCGCTGCGGGCGAGCGCGGCGGCGTCGTTGACCCCGTCGCCGACCATCGCGACGGTGCGGCCCTCACGCTGGAGCCGTTCGATGACCGCCGCCTTGTCGGCGGGCAGCACCTCGGCGATCACCTCGTCGATGCCCACCTCCGCGGCGACCGCGCTTGCCGCCCGGCCGTTGTCGCCGGTGAGCAGCACCGGCCGGAGCCCGAGCTGCCGCAGCTCGCGGACGGCTTGGGCGCTCGTCGGCTTGACGGTGTCGGAGATCACCAGCACGCCGCGGGCGGCGCCGTCCCAGCCGACGGCCACAGCGGTGCGTCCGCCGATTTCCGCGCGCTCCACCACCGAGGCGAGTGACCCGGGGAGCGGCTGGTTCCACTCGGTCTCCAGCCAGCCGGCCCGGCCGGCGACGACCGCGTGTCCGTCGACGACGCCCCCGACGCCGAGGCCTTGGGTGCTGGTGAACTCCTCGACGCCTGGGAGCTGCTGGTCGAGGCGGTCGGCGACGGCCGCGGCGACCGCCTGGCCGATCGGGTGCTCGGACGCGCCCTCGACCGCGCCCGCGAGCCGAAGCAGCTCTTCGGCAGACGTGCCATCGGCGGGGACGGCGTCGACGAGGGCCATCCGGCCGGTGGTGACGGTGCCCGTCTTGTCGAGCACCACGGTGTCCACCTCCCGGGTCGACTCGAGCACCTCCGGCCCCTTGATCAGCACGCCGATCCGCGCGCCGCGGCCGGTGCCGACCAGCAGGGCGGTCGGGGTGGCCAGGCCCAGCGCGCAGGGGCAGGCGATGATCAGCACGGCGACCGCGGCGGTGAACGCGCCGGCCGTGCTCTGGCCCGTGAGCAGCCAGGCCGCCAGCGTGAGCAGCGACAGGCCGATCACGACCGGCACGAAGATCCCCGAGACCCGGTCCGCCAGGCGCTGCACCCGCGCCTTTCCGTTCTGGGCATCTTCGACCAGCCTGGCGATCTGTGCGAGCTGGGTGTCCTCCCCGACCCGGGTGGCTCGGACCACCAGCCGGCCGCCGGCGTTCACGGTGGCGCCGGCAACCGTGTCCCCCGGGCCGACGTCGAGCGGAACCGGCTCACCGGTGAGCATCGACACGTCGACCGCGGACGCCCCGGACTCGACGACACCGTCGGTTGCCACCTTCTCCCCCGGGCGTACGACGAACGTGTCACCGACCACGAGCCGTTCAGCCGGGATCCGCTGCTCGGCCCCGTCGCGGAGCACCGCCACGTCCTTGGCGCCCATGTCGAGCAGGGCACGCAGCGCTGCCCCGGACCGGCGCTTGGCGCGCGCCTCGAAGTAGCGGCCGGCCAGGATGAACGTGGTGACCGCCGAGGCCACCTCCAGGTAGAGCGGCGGACTGCCGTCGGCGGGGACGGGCAGCAGGCTGAACGTCATCGTCATGCCGGTCGTGCCTGCGTCGGTGAAGAACAGCGCCCACACCGACCACCCGAAGGCCGCCGTCACCCCCACCGAGATCAGGGTGTCCATGGTCGCCGCCCCGTGCCGGGCATTGGTCCAAGCCGCCTGGTGGAACGGCAGCGCGCCCCACACGACCACCGGGGAGGCCAAGGTGAGTGCCAGCCACTGCCAGTTGTCGAACTGCAGTGCCGGCACCATCGAGAGCAGCAGCACGGGTGTGCTGAGCAGCGCCGACACGACCAGCCGCTGCCACCAGGCGGCGGCCTCCTGGCCGCGAGCGCGCTGGCCGGCGTCCTCTACGGCCTGCCCGGCCTGGTCCGGCTGGGGCGGTGGCGGCAGCGCCGCGGTGTAGCCGGTGGCCTCCACCACTCCGACCAGGTCCTCGGGGCTGATTTCTCCGGTGTAGCTGACCTTCGCCTTCTCGGTAGCGTAGTTGACCGAGGCCACCACCCCGTCGAGCTTGTTCAGCTTCTTCTCGATCCGGGCCGCGCACGAAGCGCACGTCATCCCACCGATCGTCAGCTCGACGTCGGTCGAGCCGACGCTGGGGGCTGCCGCTGTGGTGGTGTGCCGGCTCATGCTCCTCATCTCCTCATCGGTCCAACCCGGGATGCCCGCGGCCGAGTGCTCAGGCGAGCTGGTAGGCGCCTGCCTCGTCGAGCGCGGCGGCGACCTGGGTGTCCTCCAGGGGCGCGGAGCTGGTCACGGTCACCGTGGAGGTGCCGCCGGCCACCAGGTCCACGTCGACGTCGCTCACCCCCGCTAGCGCCTCGAGCTCGCCCTTGACGGCTTGGACGCAGTGTCCGCAGGTCATGCCGGTCACGGGGAACGTCTGGGTGGTCATGGTCTACTCCTCGCTGTCGGTACCAGTGCTGGACGACCTCGCGCCCATCAGGAGCGGACGAGGCGGGCGATTGCGTCGGATGCCTCGGAGATCTTGGTCTCGGCTTCGTCACCGCCGGCCCGCGCGGCGTCGATCACGCAGTGGCGGAGATGTTGGTCGAGCAGGGTGACCGCCACCGTCTCCAGGGCCTTGGTCGCGGCGGAGACCTGGGTGAGGATGTCGATGCAGTAGGTGTCCTCCTCGACCATCCGCTGCAGTCCCCTGACCTGTCCCTCGACTCGCTTGAGCCGGTTCAGCAGCGCCTGCTTCTGGGTGATGTACCCCGGCATCGTGTTCGTCATCAGCACCCCTCGCTTCCTGCCCACTACCCTACGGGGGTATGGCCACACTGCTGACAATACCCCCCAGGGGTAGTAAGTCAAGGTGCAGAAGGACCCTTCCGCACCTGCCCGCGAGTGGCACCGGGCCGAAATCGGTTGAGGCAGCGGACCGGGAGCGGTTGGCTGGTGACCATGAGCGACAACCGGATCCGTGTCGGCCGAGCGACCGATGCGGAGCGCTACCTGGCCACCGACCGCACCGTCTGGTTCGCGGAGGCCTCCTCGGCGCCCACCGAGGAGCAGATGATCGGCCTCCCCGAGGAGCAGCGGTTCGCCGCTGATCTCGACGGTGCCGACCCCGGGACCTATCCCGGGGTCTATGGCGTATTCCCCCTGACGCTGTCGATACCGGGTCTCGGCGCGACCGACCGGCAGGTGCCGTGCTCGGGCCTGACCTGGGTGGGCGTGCACCCCGACCACCGGCGCAAGGGCGTGCTCACCGCGATGCTGCACCATCACTTCGAGCAGGTGCACGAGACCGAGGGCGTCCACGTGTCCGCGCTCCATGCGAGCGAGCCCGCCATCTACGGCCGGCACGGGTACGGCATGGCGTCGCTGGAGCTGGAGGTGAGCCTCGGCAGGGGTACGACGTTCGAGGCGCCCCATCTGGAGGAGGCGGCCGCGGCGGTCGGCACTCGCCTGGGCACGGTGACCGACCGGGACGTGCCGAAGCGCATGCGCGAGTGCCACCTGGCCAGCGCCCGCCTCGGATCGGTGGTGGGCGAGGCCGGGTACTACGCCCGGATCTGCCACCAGCTGCCCGAAGAGCTCCGGGACAAGGAGTCCTGGCGGGTGCTCTTCGCGCGCCGCGACGGCGCGGACGCCGGGTTCGCCATGTTCCGCCGCGCCCACAAGTGGGAGCACGCAAGGCCCGCTGGAGAGCTGACGGTGTGGGCGCTGGTCGGTGACCCGGCGGCGCAGCTGGCGCTGCTGCGCCGGCTGGTCGACTTCGACCTGATCGGCACCGTCAAGATCTCACACGTGGGCGTCGACGACCCGATGCTGCTGTGGGCCGGGGGCCCGAGGGCGGCGACGGACCTGGCGACCTACGACAGCCTGTGGGTACGGCTGGTGGACCTCCCGCAGGCACTGAGCGACCGGGCATGGAGCGCGCCGTGCGACGTCGTCCTCGAGGTCGCCGACAGCGCCGCTCCGTGGAACGACGGGACCTGGCGGGTCCGCGTGGACGACACCGGCGAGGCAGTCGTCGAGCGGACGACCGCCGAGGCCGACGTACGCCTTCGCGTGGAGGCGTTGGGTTCGGCGTACCTCGGGGGCGGCAACCTGCTCGCCCTGCAGCGCGCCGGGATGGTCGCCGAGCGCCGCAAGGGGGCGGTCGCCGAGCTGTGGCGGGCCATGCGCACCGACGTCTCCCCCACCGCGGCGCTCGGTTTCTGAGCCGCCGACCGGGCCGAGGTTGCCCGGGCCGGCCGCTCAGCGGCCGGGCCCGGCCAACCGGTCAGGCCAGGTCGAAACGGTCGAGGGTCATCACCTTGTCCCACGCGTCCACGAAGTCGCGGACGAACTTCTCACCGGCGTCGTCGGCCCCGTAGACCTCCGAGATCGCCCGGAGCTGCGAGTTCGCGCCGAAGACGAGGTCGGCCGCGGTGGCGGTCCACTTGACCTCCCCGGTGGCGGCGTCCCGGACCTCGTAGACGTTCTCGGCCTCACGGGCCACCTTCCACTCGTTGCCCATGTCCAGCAGGTTGACGAAGAAGTCGTTGGTCAGCGTGCCGGGACGATCGGTGAAGACGCCGTACTCGGTGTCTCCGGCGTTGGCGCCGAGCACGCGCATCCCGCCGACCAGGACGGTCATCTCCGGAGCGGTCAGGGTCAGCAGGTTGGCCCGGTCCAGCAGCAGCGTCTCCGGCGCCAGCTTCTCGCCCGGGCGCAGGTAGCTGCGGAAGCCGTCCGCGGTGGGCTCGAGCACCGCGAAGGAGCCGGCATCGGTCTGCTCCTGCGAGGCGTCGGTGCGTCCGGGCGCGAACGGCACCGTGATCGGGTGCCCGGCGTCCTTCGCCGCCTGCTCGACGGCCGCGCAGCCGCCCAGCACGATCACGTCGGCGAGCGAGACCCGCTTGCCGCCGGACTGGGCTGCGTTGAACTCCTGCTGCACCTGCTCCAGCGTCTGCAGCGCCTTGCCGAGCTCAGCCGGCTCGTTGACGTCCCAGTCCTTCTGGGGAGCGAGCCGGATCCGCGCCCCGTTCGCGCCACCGCGCTTGTCCGTGCCGCGGAAGCTGGCCGCAGAGGCCCAGGCCGTGATGACCAACCGGGCGACCGAGAGGCCAGACCCGAGGATCCTCTGCTTCAGGTCGGCGATGTCCGCGTCGTCGACCAGCTCGTGGTCCACCTCGGGGACCGGGTCCTGCCAGATCTGCGGCGGGGCCACCCAGGGACCGAGAAGCCGCGTGACCGGGCCCATGTCGCGGTGGATCAGCTTGTACCAGGCCTTGGCGAAGGCGTCGGCGAGCTCCTCTGGGTGCTCCAGGAAGCGTTTGGCGATCGGTGCGTAGATCGGGTCCTCGCGCAGGGCGATGTCCGTCGTCAGCATCGTCGGCAGCCGCTTGCCCGTGCCGAACGGGTCGGGGATGACCGGTTCGGCGTTCTTCGCCTGCCACTGCCAGGCGCCGGCGGGACTCTTGGTCAGCTCCCACTCATAGCCGAGGAGGGTCTCCAGGAAGCTGTTGTCCCACTTCGTCGGCGTCGGCGTCCACACGACCTCCAGCCCGCTGGTGGTCACGTCGTCACCCAGGCCAGTGCCGTGGCTGCTCTTCCAGCCCAGCCCCATGTCCTCGATGGGCGCGGCCTCCGGCTCGGGACCGACGGAGTCGGCGGGGGCGGCACCGTGGGTCTTGCCAAAGGTGTGGCCGCCGGCGATCAGCGCGAACGTCTCCTCGTCGTTCATCGCCATCCGGCTGAACGTCTCCCGGATGTCCTTGGCCGCCCTCAGCGGGTCCGGCTCGCCGTTCGGACCCTCGGGGTTGACGTAGATCAATCCCATCTGGGAGGCGCCGAACGGCTTGGCCAGCTCCCGGTCGCCGCTGTAGCGCTCGTCGCCGAGCCAGGTGTCCTCCGAGCCCCAGAAGATCTCCTCCGGCTCCCAGATGTCCTCGCGCCCGAAGCCGAAGCCGAAGGTCTTGAAGCCCATCGCCTCCATCGCGCAGTTGCCCGCGAACACGATCAGGTCGGCCCACGAGAGCTTCCGGCCGTACTTCTGCTTGATCGGCCACAGCAGCCGGCGCGCCTTGTCCAGCCGCGCGTTGTCCGGCCAGCTGTTCAGCGGGGCGAAGCGCTGGGCGCCCTGGCCGCCCCCGCCGCGACCGTCGGCGATCCGGTAGGTGCCGGCAGCGTGCCAGCTCATCCGGACGAACAGCGGTCCGTAGTTTCCGTAGTCGGCCGGCCACCAGTCCTGGGAGTCGGTCAGCAGCGCGACCACGTCACGCCTCAGCGCCTCGACGTCGAGGGTCTGGACCTCCTCGGCGTAGTTGTAGTCCGCTTCCATCGGGTTGGCCCGCGGTGAGTGTTGGTGCAGAACCTGCAGCGGCAGCTGGTTCGGCCACCAGTCACGGTTCGACCTCGGTCGCGACGCCCGGGGAGTCGGGGAGGGGATTACCGGGTTCTCGCTCTCGCTGCCACGCTCGGACATGTCGGTCCTTTCCTTGTCTGCTCTTCAGTCGTGCCGGCTGATCGTCGTGCCACCGGTCTTCGCGACGCATGCGGGGCACCGCCCCCAGTAGATGACCTCGGCCTCCTCGATCGCGAAGCCCTTGTCGTCGGAGGCAGTCAGGCACGGCGCGGTGTCGACGGCGCAGTCCACGTCGGCGATCGCGCCGCATGACCGGCACACGACGTGGTGATGGTTGTCACCCACTCGGGACTCGTAGCGCGCCACTGAGCCGGAGGGCTGGATGCGTCGCAGCAGACCGGCAGCGGTCAACGCGCGGAGCACGTCGTAGACGGCCTGATGGGACACCTCACCGAGGTGCTCGCGCACGCCCCGGATGATCGAGTCCGTGTCGGCGTGCGGACGGTCGCGCACGACGGACAGCACCGCCACGCGCGGACGCGTCACGCGCAGCGCCACGTCACGCAGCCTTCGCTCGGGCTCGGACATGGTGGGCACCCCTGAGACTATTGAGCATTCTCTGGAATCAGTCAAGATCACTTCCGGGCCGGGCGGCACAGCGGCAGAAGGCCCCCGGCGTTCGGGTCGTTACGCCCTGTTCCGTGGGCCGCTGGTGAGAAGACTGAAGACGCCGCGACTCGGGCGGACAGGCCGCCGGGGGCATCGGAGGAAGGTCTCTCGCATGAAGGCGCTCGTCTACCACGGTCCCGGCCAGAAGGCTTGGGAGGAGGTGCCCGCCCCCGTCATCCAGCAGCCGACCGACGTCATCGTCCAGGTCGGGACGACCACGATCTGCGGCACCGACCTGCACATCCTCAAGGGCGACGTCCCGGCGGTGTCGCCGGGGCGGATCCTCGGTCACGAGGGTGTCGGCACGATCACCGAGGTCGGCTCGGCCGTCTCGACGCTCCAGGTCGGTGACCGCGTGATCATCTCCTGCATCAGCGCCTGCGGCTCCTGCTCGTACTGCCACCAGGGCCTCTACGCGCACTGCCTGGCCAAGGAGGGCGCCAGCGGCATCGGCTGGATCTTCGGCCACCTCATCGACGGCACGCAGGCGGAGCTGGTCCGGGTGCCGTTCGCGGACAACTCGGTGTACAAGATCCCGGAAGGGGTCTCCGACGACGCCGCGGTCATGTTGTCGGACATCTTGCCCACCGGGTTCGAGATCGGCGTCCGCTACGGCAACGTCAAGCCCGGCGACGTGGTCGCTGTCGTCGGGGCGGGGCCCGTCGGGCTCGCCGCCATGATGACCGCGGGACTGTACGGCGCGGCACGGGTCATCGCCCTCGACCTGGACGACAACCGGCTCGAGCTGGCCAAGAACTTCGGGGCGACGGACACCGTCAACAACGGCTCCGCCGGCTGGGAAGAACGCGTGACGTCCCTGACAGACGGGCTCGGCGTCGACGTGGCGATCGAGGCGGTCGGGGTGCCGGCCAGCTTCCAGGCGTGCACCAGGATCGTCCGGCCCGGCGGGTCGGTCGCCAACGTCGGGGTGCACGGGGCTCCCGTGGAGCTGGCCCTCCAGGACCTCTGGATCATGGACCTGTCCATCACCATGGGCCTGGTGAGCACCAACACGACACCGATGCTGCTCAAGCTGGTCGCCCAGCACAAGCTCGCCGCCGAGCGCTTCGTCAGCCACCACTTCACGTTCGACCAGGTGCTGGACGCTTACGACACGTTCGGCCGGGCCGCCGAGACGAAGGCGTTGAAGGTGGTCATCAAGCGCTGACCGGTGGGTGCCCGCGAGAGCTACCCCGCCTCGGCGGTGCGCCGGTGCTCGAGTCCGACACGTTCGATGAGGTCCGCACCGCGGGTGAGGCCGTCTCGGGCCCGGATCCTCGCGCCCATCTCGGTCATCCGCGCCCGAAGCGCCGTGTCGGCCAGCAGGCTGTCCACCGCGGCGTTCAGCTGCCGGGGCGTGAACTCGTACGTCGGGAGCCGGATGCCGAACCCGAGCTCGTGCATGCGCTGCGCGTTGTCGTACTGGTCCCAGAACAGCGGGAGCACCACCATGGGCTTGCCGAAGTGCAGCGACTCGGTGGTCGTGTTGTTGCCACCGTGGGTGATCACCAGGTCTGCCTGGGGGATGACCGTGGTCTGCGGCAACGTCTGCTCGCCGACCATGTTGTCGGCGAGCCTGATCTCGTCGGCGCGCGGTCCCAGGCTCACGATGAACCGGTGCGGGCTGTCCGCGAGTGCGTCGACGAGCCGCTGCATGAGCTCCACGTCGGCGCCGCCGAGAGATCCGAGTGACACGTACACCAGCGCGGACCCGTCCGGTCGGTGGGCGATCCTGTCGGGCACGGCGTACTCGTCGTCGGTGCGCCGGACGCTCGAGTCGATCCGGTGCCAGGAGCCGTCCAGGGGCCGGTCGCCGACGTAGTCGGCCTCCTGGGGGTAGACGTAGACGTTCGCGGCGTTGTCCCGTGGCATGAACTCCAGGTAGGGCAACGGCGGCGCGCCCTGGGCCACTACCCAGGCGTTGAATGCCTCCCACATGTCCTTGTGGGATCGCTCGAGCTCGGTGCGGAACGGTCCCCACGATGCGGGATCGTCGTGAGGTAGTCCGGAGAACCGCGGGGGGACGCCGTCGCCCGGCACCTCCAGCGGGTTGCACGAGACGATGCGGACGAACGGCGCGCCGCTGGTCGTGAGCGCCGGGAAGAGCACCACGTTGTCCTCGACCAGCACGTCGGGACGGACCTCGTCGACGATCCTTCGAAGGGCCGGTTCGGCGTACATGGCACCGTCGATGAGCGCCTGGTAGGTCGGCTTGACGAAGGTGGTCAGCTGCTCCGTCGTACTCTTGCGGAACTCCGGCGCGGTCTCGGCGATGAAGTCGGTCCAGAACTGGCCGGCATCCCCGGCCGTGGACCCGGGATCGGCCTCGGCGAGGCCGATGAGCCGCTCTTCGAAGCCGAGCGGAGACAACCGACCCTCCCAGGAGGTCTCCGACGCGAACACCACGCGGTGACCTCGCTCCAGCAGCAGGTCGCCGAGCCCGATGCACTGGTTCGTCGGGCCGTACGCGGACTCGGGCAGGAACAGCACGGTGAGCGGGAGGCTCATGACCGGTTCAGCCTTCCCTTCGTGCGGAGCCGGAGCAGGCTGTCATTACAGCAGCGAGGTGACGGCGTGGCAACGCATCAGGAGGTCTCCTCCGCCTGGACCGCCAGAGCGGCCTCGCGGCCGGGATGTGGCTGCAGGCGCTGGCGCTCGGCGTCGTGGCCGCCGTCGACGTGTTCTGGCTGTGGGCGCTGGCGGCCGTCCTGCTCGTCGCCGACGCTCGCTCAGCGGGGCTGGACGACCATGGCCGACCCACCGCCGCGACGCACCGGTTCGGCGGCCGCGAGGAAGCGGCCGTGCCTGAGCAGCTCGATCCCGGTCGCGGCCCCGATCTCCTTGTCGATCTGCTGCGGCCCGGTGACCACGCTGAACGTCTGGCCGTAGTCCTGCTCCAGGGTCTTCGCCACCGGCAGGTCCAGGAAGGCCTGCTCGGCGAAGCTGTCCGGGGTGTTGAAGTTGCCCACCCGTGGCGCGGCGATGGCCTGCTCCAGCGGCATGCCGAAGTCGATGTGGTTGAGCAGGATCTGCAGCACGGTGGTGATGATCGTCGCTCCGCCCGGGCTGCCGACGGCGAAGGCCGGTACGCCGTTGCGCAGCACGATCGTGGGGTTCATGCTCGACCGCGGCCGCTTCCCGCCGGCCGGGAGGTTGACGTCGGGCACACCCGGGCTGGCGGGCCCGAAGTCGAAGTCGGTCATCTCGTTGTTGAGCAGGAAGCCGTAGCCGGGCACGGTCATGCCGGTGCCCGCGAAGTGCTCGATGGTGTTGGTGTAGGCGACGACGTTGCCCCACTTGTCGGCGGTCACGATGTTGTTGGTCGACTGCTCGTGGTCGGGTGACGAGGCGGCGGTGCCGGTGGACGGGCAGGCGTCGTACGGCGGGGTGGGGTCGCCCGGCGCGACCGGGCTGCTCGCGGCCTGGTTGGTGATCAGGCAGCGCCGGGTGGCCGCGAATGCCGGGTCCAGGAGCCCCTGCAGCGGCACGTCGACGTACTTCGGGTCACCGACGTAGCGGTTGCGGTCGGCGAAGGCGTAGCGCAGCGACTCGATGTAGTGGTGCAGCGAGAGCGCGCGGCTGTCACCGCCCATGTCGTAGCCGGAGAGGATGTTGAGCGCCTCACCGGTGGTGGACCCGCCCGAGGACGGCGGCGCCATGCCGTAGACGTCGTAGCCGCGGTAGCCGACGTGGGTCGGAGCCGGTTGGTCGGCACGGTAGCGAGCCAGGTCCCTCTTGGTCATGATGCCGGGGCGGACGGTCAGCGGGGTGCCGCTCCAGACCGGTGGGTGCTGCACGGTGTGCGCGATCGCGCGAGCGAGCGGTCCGTCGTACAGGTAGCGCGGACCGCGGCGGGCGAGCATCCGGTAGGTGTGCGCGAGGTCGGGGTTGCGCAGGGTGCTGCCGACCGGCAACGGCTGCCCGTTGCGCAGGAAGAGCTTGCGGCTGGAGGTGAAGGCCTGCAGGTCGGCCAGCGACTCCTTGGTCTCCTGCACGAAGGTGTCGTCGATGCGGAAACCGTGCACGGCTCGGTCGATGGCCGGGCGCAGGTCGGCGGCGAAGCCACGTTTGCCGTAGCGGTGCGCAGCCTGGGCCCAGGTGGCGACCATGCCGGGCACGCCGACGGCGAGGCCGGAGTGGCGGGCCTGCTCGAACTCGAGCGGCTTGTCCTTCTCGACGAAGAGGTCCTTGGTGCACGCCGACGGGCAGGTCTCACGACCGTCGATGGTGACCACTCGGTGCTGCCGGGCCAGGTAGATCACCATGAAGCCTCCGCCGCCCGGGCCGGCGACGAACGGCTCGGTGACGCCGAGGGTGGCGGCGGTCGCGACGGCAGCGTCGATGGCGTTGCCGCCGTGCCGGAGCACCTGGATGCCGGCTCGCGTGGCGTCGAGGTCGACGGACGAGACCGCTCCCCCGCTGCCCCTGGCGACCGGCTCGGCCTGGCCACTGGTGCTCGCGCTCACAGGCGCGCTGTCGCCGGGACCTCCGGTGTGCGCGCTGGCGGGTGGACCGGTGGCGGCGAAGGTGCCCACCGCCGCGAGAGCGGCAGTGGCGATGAACAACCGAGAACGCTGATGCGCCCGAGCACGCATGGTGTCTCCTTAGCCCCGAGTGGCTGGTGGGAATCACCTTCCACCCGGGAGTACAGGAAGCGCAACCCCAGAGAGCCCTAGACCTCCACGCCGCCGTCCGCCCGGCCGCGCTTGACCTCGAGCGCATCGAAGGCCGCGGGCGGCTCGCGCCACGGGTCCGTCAGGTTTCCCTCGGCCGCGGCCCGCACAGCCCGCCACACGCGCTCGGGCGTGCAGGGGATGTCGATGTGCCGCACACCGAGATGGCTGAGCGCGTCGACCACCGCGCTCTGCACGGCGGGCGTCGAGCCGATCGAGCCGGACTCGCCGATCCCCTTGGCGCCGAGCTCGTTGAGGTGGGTCGGGGTCTCGGTGTTGGACACCTCGTAGCTGATGGTGTCGGCCGGTGTCGGCATCGTGTAGTCGGCGAACGTCGAGGTGACCGGCTGGCCGGCCTCGTCGTAGACGAACTGCTCCCAGAGCGCCTGCGAGATGCCCTGCGCGATGCCGCCGTGCTGCTGACCGGCGACGATGGTCGGGTTGACGATCCGGCCGCAGTCGTCGACGGCCACGTGCCGCAACGGTCGGACCAGCCCGGTGTCGGTGTCGACCTCGACCACCGACACGTGGGCACCGAACGGGAATGTCGCGCCGTCTTGGGGGACGTCGAGGTCGGCGCGCAGTGCCCCTTCGCGTGCGGCGGCCTCGGCGGCGAGCTGGGCCCAGCCGATGGTCGCGCTCGCGACGCCCGACACGCGCAGCCCGTCGTCGGTGACCTCGATGTCCTCCGGCGCGGCCTCGAGCATGGACGCCGCCAGCTCGACCGCCTGCGCGCGGACCGCGGTCGCGGCCGCGGCGACCGCGCTGCCGCCCAGCTGCAGCGAACGGGACCCGCCGGTGCCGCCCCCCGAGCGCACCTTGGCGGTGTCGGACTGGACGTAGCGGATCTTCTCGATCGCGATGCCGAGCCGGTCGGCCACGATCATCGCGAACGACGTCGCATGGCCCTGGCCGTGCGCCGAGGTACCGGACATGACCGTGGCTCCGCCGTCCGGGTCGATGGCGACCGAGCCGAGCTCGGTGCCGCCGAAGCCGGTGATCTCGACGTACGTCGACACCCCGATCCCGAGCTGCTCGGGCTCGCCGGCGTCGCGGCGCCTCCGCTGCTCGGCGCGGAGCTCGTCGATCCCTGCCAGGCGCAGCGCCTCCTCGAGCGCTGCCTCGTAGTCGCCCACGTCGTAGCGCATTCCGGTGCGCGTCGTGTACGGGAACGCGTCCTTCGCGATCAGGTTGCGGCGCCGGACCTCCTCGGGGGCCAGGCCGAGCTCGGCGGCACCCAGATCGAGCAGCCGCTCCAGCATCGCGGAGGCCTCGGGCCGCCCGGCTCCCCGGAAAGCGCCGTTCGGGGTCGTGTTGGTCATCACGGCGATCGCGCTGTAGTCGAGCTTGGGGATCTCGTAGGGGCCCTGGGCCATGATGTGCGTCGGTCCGACCGCCAGCGAGCCACCGAAGCCGGCGTAGGCGCCGCAGTCGCCGACGTTGCGCGCGCGCAGCCCGGTGATCCGGCCGTCGCGGGTGAACCCCATCTCGGCGTACTGCACCTGTCCGCGCCCGTGCATGGACAGCATCGCCTCGCTGCGGGTCTCGGTCCAGGCCACCGGCCGGCCGAGGAGGCGAGCCGCGGCGACGATGGTGCCGTGCGGGTTGGTCATCCCGGCCTTGCCGCCGAACGCTCCACCGACGTGTGGCGCGACCACCCGGAACTGGTTCTTGTCCAGGCCGGTGTACCTGGCCAGCAGGTCGCGGGCCAGGTGCGGGTGCTGGGTGGAGATGTAGGCGGTCAGCAGGATCTCCGGGTTCTCCGGGTCCGGCCGCGGGTCGACCAGGATCGCGTTGCCCTCGAGAGGGGCGGTGGCGATGCGCTGGTTCTCGATGCGGGCCCGGACGACCACATCCGCGTCGGCCAGCACGTCCCCGGCGTCGTCGGGGTGGATCGCGCGGACCGACTGGGCGATGTTGGAGCCCACCTCGGGGAACTGAAGCGGCGCGTCCGGCGCCAGTGCGGCCTCCATGTCGATGGCCGCCGGCAGCTCGTCGTAGTCCACGTCGACCAGCTCGGCCGCGTCCACGGCCTGCGCCCGCGTCTCCGCGATCACCAGCGCCACCGGGTCTCCGACGTACCGCACGGTGTCCGTGGCCAGCGGCCCCTGGGTGACCTTGTCGTTGATCTGCGCGAACGACGGCACCGGACCGGCGGGCAGGGTAGCCGCGGTATGCACCGCCAGCACCCCGGGGGCGGCCTCCGCCTCGCCGGTGTCGATGCTCAGGATCCGGGCGTGCGCCATCGGGCTGCGGACGAAGACCGCGTGCGTGCGGTCGTCCACGCCGATGTCGTCGACGTACCTGCTGCGCCCGGTGACCAGGTCGGGATCTTCGACCCGAGGGACATGGTTGCCGAGGATAGATCCCACCATGGAACCGGAGACTATCCCTAACTCGTCACCCCGACGCTGCGGTGCCAGCGGCTGGCCACCGGATCGAGCCGGGAGCCCGGGCACAGCCGGCCGTGCCCGGACAGCACCCAGCCTCGGTCGCCGGCGTCGATGCGGGCTGGCCCAGCTGGGCTCTGTCGGTGTCGCGGTCGACTCGTGAACATGGTTCGTGTGCCTTCCTGTCCACCCTCGCTGAGCGGACGGCAGTGACGAAATGACGAGTTTCCGGATCATCTCTGCGAACGTGAAGTCCATCGTGACCTGGCTGCTCCGTCGGCCCGGTCGCGCCGCCGGGGCCGCGGTCGGCGCGCTGGTGGTGGTTACCGCCCTTGCCTTCGCCGCTCAAGGGCTTCCCGGCCGCGGCGACGGGGCACGCCCGGGGGTCGTGACCCAGGACGGCAGTCCCGGCGGTCCCGGCGGTCCCGGCCCGAGTCTCACCGGTCCTACCTCGACTGACGTCGATTCCGATCAGGAGGACTCGGGGGATGAGCCCGCTGCCAGCGACCCGGAGAACGACGGCCACGACCGTGATGCCGCGCCGGACACCGACCACGACCAGGCCGGCCAGGTCGCCGACACCGATGACGCAGGCGGCGACAGCGACTGAGCTGCAGGGCAAAGAGCGGGCCCACTGCGTGCCGCCGCGGGCGATCCCGCAGTGCCCGCCGCCTCAACCTTCGGCCTGGCTCAGGGCTGGAGGGCGGCGCCGAGCGCCGTCAGTGTCTGCTCCACCAGCCGGTGGAACGCAGGTCGCCCGTCGTACCTCGCGCCCGCCGTGGCTGGCTCGGCGAAGTCGACGGCCTGCGGACCAGCCTCGCCGCAGCCGAGCAGAAGTTCACACAGATGCGACGCACCGCGACCAACCTCGGCATGCCGATAGTCCCGCCCCGGTCTGGCACGGGGTGCGGCAATCGTGAGGGACACCATGGCGTTGGCCAGAGCGCCACGCGGTAGCATCCGACCCAGTGCCGAGGATCGGGGACCGGGCAAGCCAGGCGATTGACAGCGTGCCGCCGACTGCCGCGACCACGAGCGTTGGCCCGACCCCGATCAGGCTGCCGAGGACGCCACCGACGAGGGCGCCGAGTGGACGGATGCCGTAGTTCACCGTGGCGAACGCTCCGAACGGTGGCCCAGCACGTGCTCGAGCAGATCGAAGTCGTCGCCGTGCTTGCCGGCCAGGATCTGCCCAAGGCCAGGAGATGCTGCGGGGCCGGGGGGGCGACAACCTGCTAGCACCGGCTTCCCCGGCAGCCAATGAAGACCTGGTCCGCCGACCCGCCCAAGCGGCCCAACTAGGAGGTCAAGCACCCACGGATGGGTTCGGCGTCTCCATAGCTCCGCTCGGAGAACGCCAACTCGTAGCGAGGCTCCTCTCAGGCGGGAAAGATCGCGCGTGCGATCGCGAGGCTGGCACTCAAGGCCAGCATCATCAGTACGGCCCTGCGAAATCGGCCAACAGGTAGTCGCGCGAAGAGGCGGTCACCTGCAAGCCAACCGAGCGCTAGTCCGGGCAGTCCTGCCGTTACGACCACGAGGCAGGCAGGGGTGATTTGACCGAGGGCTCCGAAACCGCCGACGGCGGCAAGATCCTGGACGCAGAGGGCGGCAAGGAGCGTGGCGCGGAAGATCTCCGGAGGCAGGCGCATGGCTTGCAAAGCCGCAACCAGAGGCGGGCCGTTCACGCCGGTGGAGGTGAGCAGCGTGCCGCTAAGGAATCCGGCTGTGGCGTCCACTGCGTGGCGCTGTGGGAGCTGCACCCCGAGCATGAGGACTACCAGGAATACGAGAAGGACGCCTCCGATCAGTCCGGTGAGGATCCGCTCATTGAGCCAAAGCAGGGCTAGCAGGCCGACAGGCATCCCGAATAGTGCCGTGCCGGAAACGATGAGCATCGACCCCCAGGCAACCTGACCCCTGTGGCGGATCATCGCGTACGCCGACATGATTGCGCTGAGCGTGGTCGCGGAGACCACCGCGGCTTGCGGTCCCACAACGAGGGTGAGCAGCGGCACGACGAGCATGGCGGAACCGAAGCCGGTCACCGCCTGTGCCAGTGCCGCCACCACGGCGACAACAAAGGCCACCGCAGCGACAACCGTCATGGTTCGGGTGTCAGGAGGAAGCGCTGTGTGGTCGCCTGCTCTACCTTGTCGCGGCTGTAGAGCAGGGGGAAGGCCTCGTCGGCGGCCCAGGAGACGAACAGGTCGTCATAGTGATTACTGCGCGGGTCACCGGATTGACCGGGGCTGTTCATCGCGACGGAGTTGTCCCACTCCCCCACGTCGATCACAATCCGGAAACTGGCTCCGGAGGTCTGTCGAAAGCTGTTGTCGGCGTTGGTGTTTCCCACCGTGTTGCCGCTTCCTCCGCGTGGCAAGGGGCCGATCTGCTTCCAGGGATGCTCGTCGGGTAGCAGTCGTGCAGCCGGGTGCGTGAGGGCTGCCTGATGAAGTTGACCCCAACTCCACGCGGTGGAGTCTGGGCCTAGTAGCTGCACCGTCTCGCGGACGGCGTCGGCCAAGGTCTCGATCAGGAGCTGGTCGAGAACCGTCCGTGGGTCGTCGTCACTATCAGGTCCGACTAGTAGGGAGAGATCGTCGAGGATCGCGAGATCGGAACGCATGTCGCCTGAGATTGCCTCCTTGGGGAAGATGCGCGCGAGCGCCTCGCGGAGATCTTCCGGCGGCACTCGGTGTGCCAGAACCTTCTCGAAAAGCCGGGGCCGCAGGTGGTGTCGGTGCCATACCTCGTAGAGTGCCGCGGCGGCGGACGACGCCTCCTCGTCACAGTCCCATGCGCGCAGCAGAGACAGCCCTTGGGCGGCTATGGGGTTCTCGCTGGTGATTGTCGACAGGGTGGCGACAACTTCGCGGGCTGCGACGTTTACGTAGTCGCACTGCAGCCGTACGCTGTCCGCGACGGTGAATCGGTCGGCGTGCTCCAGGACCTCTTGGATCCGTGCCTTGCGGTACCGATGGGACCAGTCGTAGGTGACGGTCCGCTTGTCGTTGGGGTAGTCGGAGGGCAGGTTCATCTCGTTCGCGGTGGCGATCCAGCCGCGGTCGGGGTTGTGTTCGGAGGGTAGTTCGTCGACGTCGTAGAACCCGTCCCATTCGTAGCGACCGTCGCCGGGGACCGGCAGGGTGCCGTCCCAGTTCGGGCGACGCGGTACGAGTCCTGCTGGGCGCCAGCCGATCGTGCCGGAGGTGTCGGCGTAGACCTGGTTTTCACCCGGTGCGGACCAGCGGTTCATGGCGGCCACGAACTCCTCGCAGGTGTCCGCGCCCATGTAGTCGATGCTGCCGAGGTAGGGGGCAGTGCCGGGTTCCTGCCAGACGGTTCGTACGGCGAACGCGGTGTGCCGAGCATCGTCGCGGTAGATGACCGGGCCGTGCCGCGTCCATTGAAGTTGGACTTCCTGCGGCTGACCATCGGCGACAGGGATGGTCTCGGTGACGGTGGTCATGGTTTCCCATCGGCCGGCGTACCAGTACTCGGCGGGGTCGGCGGGGTTGGTCTGGTAGCAGTAGAGGTCTTCTTGGTCCACGGGAAAGATCGTGAGTCCGAATGCGATGTGCCCGTTGTGGCCGATGGAGATTCCGGGCAGGGCGGGTTCGCCAGCTCCGATGACGTCGAGTCCTGGTGCGTTCAGGTGGACGAGGTACCGCAGCGACGGTAGCCCGACGGTGCGGTGGGGGTCGTTCGCGAGGATCGGCCGGCCGGTGGCCGTCCTAGAGGGTGCGAGGACCCAATTGTTGCTGCCTTCTGGGTCTGTGCGCGGCTGGGCAGTTGGCGCGTCCGCGCCGAGCCGGGGTGCTGTGGTGGCGAGGCGGTAGACGCGCAGTATGTCGTCGGTCAAGGCGGTGAGGTCGAGGCCGTCGGGTATGTCGAGCTCGTGGGCGGGTTCGCGGACTCGGCGCAGATCCTCCACGACTGGCCCGTAGTCGCGCAGTGTCAGGGCGCGGGCAACTTCCTGCTCGAGGTTGTGCACGAGTGCGTGGCTGCGGATGCGGGCGACGTCTGCCGGTTCCCATGGCTGAGGGCGGTACCCCAGCTGGTCAAACTCCGGCGGTAGCAGCCCGGGTTGCTGCGTGCACAGCCCGATGAAGGCATTGATCCCGGCGACGAACGCTGTCGTGACGCGTTTGGTGTCGGAACCGTAGGCGAGCCATTCGGCGTGCATGTCCCCTCGGTAGAGGAAGAGTCGGGCCGCGCGGTCGCGTTCGACGTGATCGGGACCGAATGCTTCGGCGAGCAGCCCCAGTCCGCGACGGCGCCACAGGTCGAGTTGGAAGAGTCGCTCCCGGGCGGCGTTGAACCCC
>DASSKA010000211.1:0-17317 GCA_035690905.1 Nocardioidaceae bacterium
GGCGCTCACGCGGTGTTGAGCTGGCGCTCACGCGGTGTTGAACCGGCGCTCACGCGGTGTTGAGCTGGCGATCACGCGGTGTTGGGGCCCTGCCGGGGAAGAGGGCTTCCCTGTGGCGGCGGGCCTACACCGTGCGATCCGGGGGAATCTCCTGTCCTTCGATATGGCAAAGGCGCGAGTACGACGTAGGAGCGAGCCGGTTCGGGCACATGGGCTGCCAGTCGAGGTCACGCGGAGCACGGCACCCCTCGTCGTACGACATCGATGTCCACGGCCACACGGACAGGCACTCGAGCTCAAGGACCCCGGCTCCACGTGAGACCTCGCCCCTCAACGGTCCCGAGTGCTGTTCGAATGGTTGTGGACGGCCCCAGACACAGCGCGAGCGCCGGTTCAACACAGCGCGAGCGCCGGTTCAACGGGAGGGGTCAGGTGAGGGGATCGCCCGTGTCGGAGGGCGGCGCGATCGGCGGTTCGCCGGACTCGCCGGTCCGGGAGGTACCTGAAGAACCGTCGGTCCGGGAGGTCCCTGAAGCCCCAGCAGCGCCAGCAGCCTCGGAGGAGCCGGAAGGCCCGGTCGGCGCCGTCGCACCAGCGGGCTCGCGCCGGGACAGGATGCCGGCGAGCTCCTGGGTGGAGAACCGCTTGAACTTCCGCTTTTGGGACCGGGTCCGGTCCAGGGCGGCCACCTCGAGGCTGCCCGGCGGGATGGTCCGCGGCTCGGACTCGTTGTGCCCGAGCGCATCCACCGCGAGCCGGACCGCGTCTTGCAGAGACATGCCCTCGGCGTACCGGCCGGAGAGGTACTTCGACACGGTGTCCGCCGACCCGCCCATCACCGCGTAGCCGTGCTCGTCGCCCATCTGGCCGTCGAAGGTGACCCGGTAGATCTCGTCCGACGACACGTCGGTGCCCACCTCGGCGACCAGGATCTCCACCTCGTAGGGTTTCTCCCCCGCGCTGGAGAAGATGGTCCCCAGCGTCTGCGCGTAGGCGTTGGCGAGGCCGCGGCCGGTCACGTCCCGCCGGTCGTAGGCGTAGCCGCGCATGTCGGCGAGCCGGACACCGGCGATGCGCAGGTTCTCGAACTCGTTGTAGCGCCCCACCGCGGCGAACGCGATCCGGTCGTAGATCTCGCTGACCTTGTGCAGGGTCTGCGGGTTCTCCGAGACGATGACGATGCCGTCCGGGTACTGCAGCGCGACGACGCTGCGGCCACGCGAGATCCCCTTGCGCGCGTAGTCCGCCCGGTCCTTCATCTGTTGCTCGTGCGAGACGTAGAACGGCATGCTCATGTGCTGGTAGGTGCCTTTCTCAGGTGAGGGCCGCGGTCGGGCCGTCGGGACGCTGCATCCGGCCGGCGATCACCCGGTCGGCGATGTGGGCCACCTCGTCGTCGTGCAGCCGGCGGTAGCCCGAGGAGGTGATCACCGCGACCACCGGGAAGATCCGGCGCGTCACGTCGGGCCCGCCGGTGGCCGAGTCGTCGTCCGCCGCGTCGTACAGCGCCTGGAGGGTGGCGGTCACCGCCTCGTCGCCGGTCAGGTCGTTGCGGTACAGCTTCTTCAGGGACCCCCGCGCGAACATCGACCCGGATCCCACCGAGTGGAACGCGGTTTCCTCGTAGCGCCCTCCGGTCACGTCGTAGGAGAAGATCCGCCCGGTCCCCGAGGTCAGGTCGTAGCCGGCGAAGAGGGGTACCACGGCCAGCCCCTGCATCGCCATGCCGAGGTTGGACCGGATCAGAGCCGCGAGCCGGTTCGCCTTGCCGTCCATCGACAAGGTGATGCCCTCGATCTTCTCGTAGTGCTCCAGCTCGGTCTGGAACAGCCGCACCATCTCCACGGCCAGCCCGGCCGTGCCGGCGATGCCCACGCAGGAGAACTCGTCGGCGGGGAACACCTTCTCGATGTCCCGCTGGGCGATGACGTTGCCCATCGTCGCCCGCCGGTCGCCCGCCATCACCACCCCGCCGTCGAACGTGGCCGCCACGATCGTCGTACCGTGCGGAGCCAGCGCCGATGCGTCACCGCCGGGCAGCGAGCGCCCGGACGGCAGCAGCTCGGGCGACTGCTGGGCGAGGAACTCCGCGAAGGAGGACGAACCCGGCACCAGGAAGGCGGCGGGCAGGCGTGGGTCGGCCGGTCGGGGCTGGCTCATCTGTGTCTACTCTCCGCCCTTCTGGATGAAGGACTTCACGAAGTCCTCCGCGTTGGTCTCGAGGACGTCGTCGATCTCCCCGAGGATCGCGTCGATGTCCTCGTCGAGCTGCTCCTTGCGGTCGGACGCCGACTCCGACGTGGACTCCGGGGGCTGCTCGACCTCCTCGGTCTCCCCCGACTTCCGCGGCTGCTTGTGCTCCTGTGCCATGGACGCCTCCTCGGATGCACGTCGCGTGGTCGTCCGACCACGCGAAAGCCTCTAACCCAGACCCTACCGAGTCAGAGCCGCAAACAAGGCCTCTGCCGTGTCACAACGGTCCAAGAGCTCGCCGACGTGCGCCCGGCTTCCGCGTAGCGGGTCGATGGTGGGCACCCGCTGGAGCGACTCGTGGCCGGGGATGTCGAAGATCACCGAGTCCCAGGAGGCGGCGGCGATCCGGTCGGCGTACTTCTCCAGGCAGCGGCCCCGGAAGTAGGCGCGGGTGTCCGCCGGCGGCAGGTGTACGGCGTCCACGGTCTCGTCGTCGCTGACCAGCCGGTCGATCCGCCCCAGCTTCACCAGCCGGTGGTAGAGCCCCTTGTCCGGCCGGATGTCGGCGTACTGCAGGTCGATCAGGTGCAGCTTGGCGTCCTCCCAGCTGAGCCCGTCGCGGTCTCGGTACTGCTGCAGCAGCTGCAGCTTCGCCACCCAGTCCAGCTCCCGCGAGCACTGCATCGGGTCGGTCTCCAGGCGGGTGAGCACCGACTCCCACCGCGCCAGCACGTCCGCGGTCTGCTCGTCCACGTCGGCGCCGAGCCGGTCCTCGACGTACTTCCGGGCCAGGTCGAGGTACTCCATCTGCAGCTGTACGGCGGTCAGGGTGCGGCCGTCCGAGAGCCGGAGCAGATGCTTCAGGCCCGGGTCGTGGGACACCTCGCGCAGCGAGCGGATCGGTTGCTCAACCGTCAGGTCGCGGCTCATGAACCGGTCCTCGATCATGGCGAGCACCAGCGACGTCGTACCGACCTTCAGGAACGTGGACACCTCGGCCAGGTTCGCGTCACCGATGATCACGTGCAGCCGCCGGTACTTCTCCGGGTCGGCGTGTGGCTCGTCACGGGTGTTGATGATCGGCCGCTTCAGGGTGGTCTCGAGCCCCACTTCCACCTCGAAGTAGTCCGCGCGCTGGCTGACCTGGAAGCCGTGGTCGCGGCCGTCCTGACCGATCCCGACCCGGCCGGCGCCGCACACCACCTGGCGACTGACGAAGAACGGGGTGAGGTGCCGCACGATCTCCCCGAACGGGGTGCTGCGCCGCATCAGGTAGTTCTCGTGCGCCCCGTAGGAGGCGCCCTTGTTGTCGGTGTTGTTCTTGTACAGCAGGATCGGCTGGGCGCCGGGGATGGTCGCGGCCAGGTGGGCCGCGTCGAGCATGATGCGTTCGCCCGCCTTGTCCCACTTCACCACGTCACGCGGGTTGGTGCACTCCGGCGTGGAGTACTCCGGGTGCGCATGGTCGACGTACAACCGCGCCCCGTTGGTGAGGATCACGTTGGCCAGGCCGAGGTCCTCGTCGGTGAGCTGCGAGGGGTCGGCGACCTCACGCGACATGTCGAAGCCGCGGGCGTCGCGCAGCGGGGACTCCTCCTCGAAGTCCCACCGTGCCCGCCGCGCTCGCAGGGTCGAGGTGGCGTAGGCGTTGACGATCTGCGACGAGGCCACCATGGGGTTGGCAGTCGGCTGTCCCTGCACGGAGATCCCGAACTCGGTCTCGGTCCCCATCACACGCCGCACGCTCATGTGTCGAGCCTACGCGTAAGCCGGGCACGTTCGCCGCTTGCCGGCTCCTTACGGTAGACGGCATGGCCGATCGTGACGACCACTCCGCCCGGAGGCCGGGAGATCGCCTGGGAAACTGCGCTCGGCCCTCGGCGTGAACCGGCTGTCCATGCCGAGCGCGGACAGCGCGGTCACCGGCACGGTGCCGCTGGGGGCCGGCGCGCTGATCAGCGCAGCCGTTGCGAGCCGGGCTTGTGCTCCCGCTCGTCCATGCCGCGCACGCCCCACGCCATCGCCACCGCGGCGATGAGGAGCGCCACGGCCAGGCCGGCCCAGAAGAAGATCACAGGTACTGGCCGGTGTTGGAGACGGTGTCGATGGACCGTCCTGGCTCGGTGCCCTGCTTGCCGGTGATCAGGGTGCGGATGAACACGATCCGCTCACCCTTCTTGCCGGAGATCCGCGCCCAGTCGTCGGGGTTGGTGGTGTTCGGCAGGTCCTCGTTCTCCTTGAACTCGTCGACGCAGGCCTGCAGGAGGTGGTTGACCCGAAGGCCCCTCTGGTGGTTGTCCAGCAGGTCCTTGATCGCCATCTTCTTGGCTCGGTCGACGATGTTCTGGATCATCGCCCCGGAGTTGAAGTCCTTGAAGTACAAGACCTCCTTGTCCCCGTTGGCGTAGGTGACCTCGAGGAACCGGTTCTCCTCGGTCTCGGTGTACATCCGCTCCACGGTGGCCTGGATCATGCCGTTGACGCACGCCTCCGGGTCTCCGCCGAACTCGGCGAGGTCGTCGGCGTGCAGCGGCAGGTCCGCGACGAGGTACTTGGAGAAGATGTCCCGGGCGGCCTCCGCATCCGGCCGCTCGATCTTGATCTTCACGTCGAGACGACCGGGCCGGAGGATGGCCGGGTCGATCATGTCCTCGCGGTTGGAGGCACCGATCACGATGACGTTCTCCAGGCCCTCGACGCCGTCGATCTCGCTGAGCAGCTGCGGGACGATGGTGTTCTCGACATCGGAGGACACGCCCGACCCGCGGGTGCGGAACAGCGAGTCCATCTCGTCGAAGAACACGATCACGGGGGTGCCGCCGTTGGCCTTCTCACGCGCCCGCTGGAACACCAGCCGGATGTGCCGCTCTGTCTCTCCGACGTACTTGTTGAGCAGCTCGGGGCCCTTGATGTTCAGGAAGTAGGACTTGCCCGCGGCACCTTCGCTGCCGGTCTTGTCGGCCACCTTCTTGGCCAGCGAGCTGGCCACCGCCTTGGCGATCAGCGTCTTGCCGCAGCCGGGTGGGCCGTAGAGCAGCACGCCCTTCGGCGGCTTGAGCTGGTGCTCGCGGAACATGTCCGGGTAGAGGTAGGGCAGCTCGACCGCGTCCCGGATCTGGTCGATCTGCTTGATCAGCCCACCGATGTTCTCGTAGCCGATGTCGGGGACCTCCTCGAGGACCAGCTCCTCGACCTCCGACTTGGGCACCCGTTCGTAGACATACCCCGAGCGGGGGTCCAGCAGCAGCGAGTCGCCCGCGCGGAGGTTCTGCCCGCGCAGCGGCTCGGCGAGGCGTACGACGCGCTCCTCGTCGGCGTTCGCGATGACCAGCAGCCGGTCCCCGTCGGCGAGGAACTCCTTGAGCATCACGACCTCGCCGACCTTCTCGAAGTCGAGCGCGGCGACGACGTTCAGCGCCTCGTTGAGCATGACCTCCTGGCCGCGCCGCAGGTTGTCGAGGTCGACCGAGGGGCTCACGTTCACCCGCAGCTTCCGGCCACCGGTGAACACGTCGATGGAGTCGTCCTCGTTGCGGGACAGGAAGGTGCCGAACCCGGCGGGCGGCTGGGCGAGCCGGTCGACCTCCTCCTTCAGGGTCATGATCTGGTCCCGAGCCTCGCGAAGCGTCTGGGCCAAGCGCTCGTTCTGGGCGGTCACCGCGGCCAGCGACCGCTGGGTCTCCGCCAACCTCTGCTCGAGGGCGCGGGAGTGCACTGGACCCTCCGAGAGCCGCCGGCGGAGGTCGGTGACCTCATCCTCGAGGAAGCTCAGCTGGCTCCGCAGCTCCTCCGGCGTGCGCGACCCAGCCCGGCCCGCTCCACTCTCTGATGCTGACATCAGTCACCTCCGCAGCATGGGTGCTCTGCGATCGACCCTACCCGCGTGGCGCGGCATTTGAAGGGGCAAACCGCGATGTGTCGGCTGCGTTCGCGGAGCACAGAAGATGATGTTGCCAACGGGAGCCCCGGCCAAACACCGGCTCACTGTTGGAGGGGCTCCTGGTCCACGCCGGGCGGCAGGTCGCCGGGCCTCGGACCGTGGTAGTCGGCGCCGTAGGCGCCGGGCGCGGGGCGCCGTTTCTTGGCCGGTGCCCGCTCCCCCGGTGTCATCCGGCGGGTGGTCACGAGGAAGCCGGTGTGGCCGATCATCTTGTGCCCGGGCCGGATCGCCAGGCCCTCGACGTGCCAGTCCCGGACCAGGGTCTCCCACGGCTTCGGGTCGGTGAAGCCGCCGTGCGCGCGGATGGTCTCCACCACCCGGCCCAGCTGGGTGGTGGTAGCGACGTACGCGCAGAGCACTCCGCCCGGCACCAGCGCGTCCGCGGCGACGCCGACGCAGTCCCAGGGAGCCAGCATGTCCAGGATGACCCGGTCCACGCTGCCCGGAGGCTCACCCTCCGGCAGCGCCTCCACCAGGTCGCCGACGGTCAGCTGCCAGGCCGGGTGCTTGCCGTTGAACCACTGGGTCACGTTCCGGGTGGCCACCTCGGCGAACTCCTCGCGTCGTTCGTACGACGAGACGCGACCGTGCGGCCCGACCGCACGCAGCAACGAGCAGGTCAACGCACCGGACCCGACCCCCGCCTCGACGACCCGGGCACCGGGGAAGACGTCGGCCATGGCCAGGATCTGGGCGGCGTCCTTGGGGTAGACCACCGCCGCCCCGCGCGGCATGGAGACCACGAACTCGTTGAGCAGCGGACGGAACACCAGGTACTCCCCGCCCGCGGAGGAGACGATCGTGAACCCCTCCGGGCGGCCGATCAGGTCGTCGTGGTCGATGGAGCCGCGGTTGGTGAAGAACCGGCGGCCGGCTTCGAGGCAGATGTTGTGCCGTCGGCCCTTCGAGTCGGTCAGCCGCACCCACTCCCCAGCGCGTAGCGGGCCGCGGTGCACTCCCGACCAGGTCTCGGGCGTGACGTCGTCGGCGGCGGGCATGGCGGCAGCCTAGCCAGTCCTCACCAGCGCTCAGCGGCTGGCCGCGAACGCCCTGTCGACGTCCTGGGTGACCAGCACCCCGTAGACGCTGCCGTCCGCCTCGACCAGGAGGTACTCCGTGGCGGGCGTGGCCTGCATGGCCCGGATCAGCGACTCACCGCCCAGGTCGGCGGGGAAGACCATGCCCGCCTCCATCGAGCGGGACACCGCACTGACCGGTAGCCACGGCCGGCGGTCCTCCGGGGTGGCCATCAGCGCCGCCTCGTTCACGATGCCGCTCGGCCGGCCGCCCGAGTCCACGGCAACGATGCTGCCCGCCTGCTCCTGCTGGGCGCGCCGGACCGCCTCGGCGACCGGTAGGTCCTCCGGCACCTCCAGGGTGCGCCGCGCCAGCGAGCGTGCCTGCAGCGCGGGCAGCCGCCGGCGCACCCTGGCCGACATGATCGCGGCCGTGGCCCCGCTCCACAGGAACGCGGCGATCACGAAGGCGAGCAGGTAGTTGCCGAGCGTCGCCTGGGTGCCGGTCAGCCCGGCCTGTACGACCGGGAACAGCATCGCCAGCACGGCCACCACCCGGCCGGCCCAGCCGGCGACCAGAGTCCCGGTGTGCTGGTTGCCGCTGACCTTCCAGACGACCGCCCGCAGCACCCGGCCGCCGTCCAGCGGCAGGCCCGGCACCAGGTTGAGTGCGCCCACCACCAGGTTCGCGGCGGCCAGCGCGTCCACGGCCAGGCCGATCAACCCGCCCGGCGCGACCGCCCGCAGGCCGAGGAAGACCAGCCCGACGCCGATCGAGGTCAGCGGCCCGACCACCGAGATCCCGAACTCGCGGAACGGAGTGTCGGCCTCCCCCTCGATCTCGGTCGCACCGCCGAGGAAGTGCAACGTGATGGACCGGACCGGCAGGCCGTAGCGCTTCGCCATCAGGGCATGTGACACCTCGTGGAGCAGCACCGAGAGGTAGAGCAGCACCGCGAACGCGAGCCCGGCGACGTACGTCCAGCCGCCCAGCCCCGGCGCGACGCTCTGGATCTGCGGGGCCATGGCGATCGCGATCAGCACCGCGATGGCCAGCCACGAGGCGCGCACCAAGACGTCGATGCCGCCGATCTGGCCGACGCGGAGCGTACCCGGCGGCCGCGGCGGGCGCGGGTCGCCGGGGTCGACCCCGTCCCGGCCGGTTGAGCGCTGGTCCACGACACAACGCTATCGCGGCGGCCGTGCTCCCGAGGTTGTCGGCGCGCTGGCCTACTGTGTCGCCCATGGCTGTACAAAATGTCCGGATGCGGGGCGAGGACCCGGAGCGCACGGTGGTCGACGGCGTCGACGTGGTCGGTGCCCTGTCACCGAGCCGGGCCGGCGACTTCATGACCTGCCCGCTGCTCTACCGCTTCCGGACGGTGGACCGGCTCCCGGAGCCGTTCTCCCCCGACGCCGTGCGCGGCACCGTGGTGCACCGGGTCCTGGAGGACCTGTTCGACCTGCCCGCCGGCGAGCGCACCCCGGCTCGCGCCGCCGACCTGCTGCAGCCCGCGTGGGAGGCCGTGCTGGAGGCCGACCCCGAGATCGCGGACATGTTCGGCGCCGAGGGCCCGGAGGTCGGCGCCTGGCTGGCCTCCTGCCAGGACTCGTTGGCGCGGTACTTCACGCTGGAGGACCCCACCCGGCTCGAGCCGGCCGAGCGGGAGCTGTATGTTGAGACGCTCCTCGACTCCAAGCTGCTGCTGCGCGGGTTCATCGACCGGCTGGACATCGCCCCGACGGGCGAGATCCGCGTGGTGGACTACAAGACCTCCCGTGCCCCGCGGCTGGAGTTCGAGGCCAAGGCGCTCTTCCAGATGAAGTTCTACGCGCTGGTCCTGTGGCGCACCCGCGGCGTGGTGCCGAAGCTGCTGCAGCTGATCTACCTCGGCAGCGGCGAGGTGCTCCGCTACGCGCCCGACGAGAGCGACCTGCTTGCCACCGAGCGCAAGGTCCAGGCGCTGTGGACCGCGATCGAGCGCGCGCAGCAGACCGCGGATTGGCGCCCCCGGCGCAGCGCCCTCTGTGGCTGGTGCGCCCACCAGTCGCTGTGCCCGGAGTTCGGCGGCACTCCGCCGCCCCTGCCGGAGCCCGGTGCCGATTCCGCAGCGGCCCCAGCGAGCTGAGCGCCCGTCGCGCTGCCTTGCGCACGACGTTCGGCGAGACACCGAAGCGGCATCGCCACATAGTGCCTATACCGCTCCGGTGTCGCTCAGGTCCCGGTGCCAATGTGACCTCAGGCGCGGTCGTGGTTCTCCGGACGTGACGGCTCGGTGGTGACCGGCTGCGGGTGCAGCACGCAGGCGACCTCGACCCCGTCTGTCCGCCGGAGCAGCGGATCGTAGCCCTGGTGGAACGCCACGTCCACGCCGCCGGCGCTCTCGGTGACCGACTCGACCCCGAGCCAGAACGGCTCGTCGGGTTTCTCGTCCCGCATCCGGTCGAGCATCTGCTTCACCCGGGTCGAGGAGCCGGCAGTGCCGATGGTCACCTGCTTCTGCGGCTCGTCCAGCCGGTCCAGGTCGCCGACCAGCGCGCTCTCCTCCTCGTAGACCGCCGGATCCTGTCGGGTCCAGTGCTCCTCGAGCAGCGAGCGCAGGTCCCGGGACTCCCAGCCGCACTCGGCCACGGCCACCGGGCAGCGTGGGTGGAACGAGCAGCCGAGCGGCGGGCTCGCGGCGTCGGGGATCTCCCCGCGTGGCAGCTCGCGTGGCACCATCTGCCGCGGGTCCGGCTCCGGGATGGCCTGGAGCAGGGCCTTGGTGTAGGGGTGCTTGGGGTCGGCGAAGATCTCCGCGGCCGGGCCGATCTCCACGATCCGGCCGAGGTACATGATCGCGATCCGGTCGCAGAAGAACTTGGCGGTCGCCAGGTCGTGGGTGATGTAGACGTAGGTCAACCCGAGGTCGTTCTTGAGATCGAGCATCAGCTGCAGGATCTTCGCGCGCACGCTCATGTCCAGCATGGACACCGGCTCGTCGGCGACCAGCACCTCCGGGTCCAAGATGATGGCTCGGGCGATGACCGCCCGCTGCTTCTGCCCGCCGGACAGGTCGGAGGGGTACTTGTCCAGGAACCGCTCGGCCGGGCTCAGCCCGACCCGCTCCAGCGACTCCACGACTCGCCGGTGCAGCTCGGCTCCGGAGGCGATGCCGTGGATCCGGAGCGGGTGGCCGATCGCGGTCTCGATGGTCATCGACGGGTTCAACGCGGCGTGCGGGTCCTGGAAGACCATCTGCAGGTCGGTGCGCAGCTGCCGCAGCTCCCGGCCGTGCATCGAGGAGACCACGCGCTCGCGGACCTTCCCGTCCTTGCCGCGCGGCCGGTAGGTGATGCTGCCGTGCGTCGCCGGTGCGAGGCCGAGCAGCGCCCGACCCAGCGTGGTCTTGCCGCTCCCGGACTCCCCGACGAGGCCGAGCACCTCGCCGCGGTGCAGCGACAGGTTGACCCCGTCGACGGCCCGCACCGACCCGGTGTCCAGGCCGACCAGCCGGGACAGCGCGCCGCCGCGCAGCTGGAAGTGCACCTCGAGGTCGGAGAGCTCCATCAGGATGGAGCCGGCCGCCCCCTCGGAGGCGACGGTCTCAGGCTTCGTCGGCAACGGAGATCTCCTCCCGCGTCAGCGGCGTGGTCAGGTCCTCGGTCAGGTCGTCGACGAAGCCGTTCGCGAGGTCGGCGGCCCAGCACTGGGTGCGGGTGCCGCCCGGCATCTGCCGCATCACCGGGTGGGTGGTCCGGCATACCTCCATGGCGTCCGGGCAGCGCGGGTGGAAGTGGCACCCCGACGGCGGCTCCACCAGGTCCGGCGGCGCGCCGGGGATGTAGTTCAGCCCCGTGGTCGACAGCGAGATGGTGGACCGGAGCAGCTCCCGGGTGTAGGGGTGCTTGGGGTTGGAGAACACTTCGCGCGCGTCGCCGATCTCGACGATCTCCCCGGCGTACATCACCGCCACCCGGTCGCACGCCTCGGCGATGATGCCGAGGTTGTGGGTGATCAGCAGCAGCGAGGTTTCGTAGGTGCTGCGTAGGTCGTGCAGGATCCGGATGATCTGGGCCTCGACCAGCACGTCGAGCGCCGTGGTCGGCTCGTCGGCGACCACGAACGACGGGCGCAGCACCAGCGCGAGCGCGATCATCAGCCGCTGCCGCATGCCGCCGGAGAACTCGTGCGGGTAGGAGCGGTACCGCGTCGGCGGGATGCCCATCACCCGCAGCGCCTCCAGCGCGCGCCGCTGCATCTCCTGCTTGGAGATGCCCTTCTCGTGGGTCTTGAGGGTCTCCTCGAAGTGCTGGGAGATCCGCATCAGCGGGTTCAGCCGGGTCAGCGGTTCTTGGAAGATCATCCCGAGCTCCGAGCCGCGCATGGCGAACATCTGCTTCGGAGGCAGCGCGAGGAGGTCCTCTCCCTTGTAGCGCAGCTCGCCGTCCATCTTGGCGCCCGCAGGCAGCAGCCCCAGCAGCCCCCGGCCCAGCGTCGACTTGCCGCAGCCGGACTCGCCGACCAGGCCCAGGATCTCGCCCTTGCGGAGCCGGAAGCTGACGCCGTCCACGGCGCGCACGGCACCCCGCTCGGTGCCGTACCAGATCCTCAGGTCCCGGGCGTCGATCACCGGGCCGTCGCTGCCGGCCTGGTGATCCGCGGGGCGGACGTCCTCGTCACGAAGCTCCATGCCTTACACCTCGACCTCTCCGCGAGCCAGAGCGGTGCTCGGCTCCCGTGTGGGCATCACGACCTTGCGGAGCCGCCGCTTCCGAAGGGTCGGGTTCACCGTCTCGTTCAGGCCCTCGCCGACCAGGGTGAGGCCGGTGACCAGCAGCACGATCGCCAGGCCCGGCCACAGCGCGGTCCACCAGATCCCGGCGGCCGCGTCGTCGAGCGCTCGGCTCAGGTCGTAGCCCCACTCGGCGGCCTGGGTGGGCTGGATGCCCAGTCCGAGGAAGCCCAGGGCGGCTAGCGTGCTGATCGCGTCGGCCGCGTTCAGCGTGCCGATGACCGGCACCGACTGGATCACGTTCCCGAACAGGTAGCGGCCCATGATGGTCCCGTTCCGCGCGCCGATGGCGCGGGCCGCTTCGACGTACGTCGCCTCACGCGCGCTCACCGTGGTGCTACGCACCACCCGGAAGTACTGCGGGATGTAGATCGCGGTCAGCGCGAGCGCGGCCGCCACGATGCCTCCCCCGAGCGGGCCCTGCAGCAGGAACGCGAACACGATCGCGAGCAGCAGCGACGGGAACGCGTAGAGCGCGTCCATCAGCAGCACCAGCGTCCGGTCGGTCCAGCCGCCCACGAATCCCGACATCAGCCCGAGTGGCACCCCGACGAGGACGGCCAACGCCACCGACAGCGCGACGACGACGATCTCGGTGCGGGCGCCCCAGATCACCCGGGACAAGATGTCGTAGAACTGGTCGTTGGTGCCGAGCCAGTGGTCGGCCGAGGGCGGTGCCATCTTCGGGAAGGGGTGCCCGTTGGCGCTGACTTGGTTGAAGCCGTACGGCGCGACCCACGGCGCGAAGATCGCGAAGACCAGGAACACCGCCGTGATGAGCAGCCCGGCGACCAGGATCCATCGGGCCAGGCCGGAGGTGTTGCGGAACGGGGCGAGCAGCGTCTTGAGCATGTCGGACTCCCTAGTACCTGACCCGCGGGTCGATCATCGCGTTGACGATGTCCACCAGCACGCTGACGATGATCACGACGACCGCGAAGAAGGTCACCAGACCCTGCACGGCGTTGTAGTCGCGGGCGTCGAGGTACGTGACCAGCTGGTTCCCCACGCCGGGCCAGTTGAACGTCTTCTCGGTCAGCACCGCGCCGGCCATGGTCAGCGCCACCTGGAGCCCGATCACGGTGATCACCGGCACCAGCGCGTTGCGGAACGCATGCCTGCGGATCACGAACTTCTCCGGGACGCCGCGTGCCCGTGCGGCCTCCACGTAGTCCCCCTGCAGCGACTGCAGCAGGTTCACCCGGACCAGCCGGATGAACACCCCGCACAGCAGCAGCCCCAGGGTCAGGCACGGCAGCAGGTGGTGCTGCAGCACGTCGAGGGTCGCCGGGATGTTCCCCTGCAGGATGCAGTCGAGCAGCAGGACGTGGGTGATCGGATGAACCAGGAACTTGGTCTCCGGTGACGCGATGTCGTAGGTCGGCCACCCGCTGGGTGCCACGAGGATCACCAGCAGCAGGCCGGTCCAGAAGATCGGGGCGGCGTAGGTGACCACGCCGAAGATCCGGATCACCACGTCGGGAACGGTGTCCCGCATCCGGCCGGCGATCAGACCCAGCGGGATGCCGATCGCCAGCGCGAAGATGAACGCGCCGAGCGTCAGGGTCAGCGTGGCGCCGCCGTTGTCGCGGATCACGTCGATGATCGGGCGGTTGTCGGAGATGGTGTGCCCGAAGTTGAACGTCACCACGTTCTTCAGGTACTCGAAGTACTGCACGTACAGCGGCTGGTCCAGACCGAGCTGGTGCCGCCGCAGGGCGATGGCCTGGGGATCCAGCTTGCCGCCCACCGCGGCGGTCACCGGGTCGCCCGGCGCCACTCGCAGCAGCAGGAAGACCAGTGTCACCAGGATCAGGATCATCGGAATGACCAGCAGCACCCGCTGGCCGATGTAGCGGGGTAGCGACCCCGAGCCCGCGCTCATCAACGTCCTTTCACGAGTGCCCGCCCCCGACGGTGCTCTTTCGTCTCGGCAGAGAAACGGGGAGGACGCGACAGCGGCGCGTCCTCCCCGTTCGCAGCGACTAGCCCTTCTTGCCGATCATCCAGAACCGGAAGATGTACGTCGGGTCCAGGGTCTGGGCGATCCCGGTCATGTCCTTGCCGGCAACGGCCACGTTCTGGCCGTTCCAGGACGGCACCAGCGGCACGTCCTGCGCCACGATGTCCTGGATCTGCCCGAAGATCTGCTCGCGCTGCTGCGGATCGGTGGAGCCGAGCTCCTGGTCCAGCAGCGAGTTGACCTTCGGGTTGTTGTAGCCGTTGGCGTAGAAGCCACCGTCACGCAGGAACGGCGTGAGGTAGTTGTCCGCGTCCAGGAAGTCCGGGTACCAGCCGAGGATGAACAGGTCGTAGGCGCCCTGCTTGTACAGCGTCTGGTACTGCTCCCACTCGGCGTCGCCCACCGAGGCCTTGAAAAGACCGCTGTTGTTCAGCTCGCGAGCCAGCTCGTTCGCCTCGTCGACGGCGTTCGGGCCGTAGTGGGTCGGCGTGTAGCCGAGCTTGATGGTGATCGGCGTCTGGATGTGCGCCTTGTCCAGCAGCGCCTTCGCCTTCGCGACGCTCGGGCTGCCGTACTTGGTCTTGAAGGAGTCCTTCTGACCGGCAAACCCTGGCGGCACGATGGAGTACGACGGCTGAACGGTCCCGTCGTACGCCTTCTGCGCGATTGCCTGGCGGTCGATGAGCTGGGCCACCGCCTGCCGGATCGCCAGCTGCTTGCCCACCTGGGTCTTCAGGTCGAAGACCCAGTAGCGGAACTCCGAACCCTTGCCCCGGATCACGTTCACGTTGGAGTCGGACTCCAACGAGTTCAGGTCGGTCGGGCTCAGCGTCCGCCACGCGATGTCAACCTGGCCGCTGGCGACGGCCTGCTTCAGCGGCGCCGGGTCGTTGAAGTACTGCACGAAGATGCGGTCGGTCTTCGGCTTGTGCGCGCCCTGGTACTTCGTGTTCGCGGTCAGCACGGCCTGCTCGCCCGCCTTGTACTGGCTGAGCTCGTAGGGACCCGAGCCGATCACCTTGTTGTCCGGCAACAGCTTGTCCGCCGGGAAGACCTGCTCGTCGACGATCGACGCGGTCGCCGTGGTGAGCACCTTGATGAACGTGGTGTCCGGCCTGTTCAGGTGGAAGACCACCGTGGTCGGGTCGGGGGTCTCGATCGCGCCGGCGGCCAGCGTCGGGTTGTCCGGGTTGCTGGAGTCGGTGATCGAGCCCAGCAGGACCGCGGAGCCGTTCGGGTCGTTGATCGCGATGTTCCGCTCCAGGGAGAACTTCACGTCCGAGGAGGTGAGCTTGTCGCCGTTCGAGAACGTCAGCCCCGGCTGCAGGTGACAGGTCAGCGTCTTCGGGTCCTGGTAGGAGCAGGACTTCGCGGCATCACCCTGCGGCGTGGTGCCGCCCGGCGGGATGTTCACCAGCTGCTGGAAGATGTTGTACTGCATGTTCCAGGAGCCGAAGTCGTAGGAGCCGGCTGGGTCCATCGCGGTGACGGTCTCGGTCGTGCCCAGGATGAAGCTCGAGCCCGAACCGGTTGCGCCGCCCCCGGAGCCGCCGCCCCCACAGGCTGCCAGCGTGGCCACCATGGCGCCGGCGGAAGCGACGGCCAGGAGTCCTCGTCTGCGATTCACGTCATTCCACCTCACGTACGGGCCCTGGCACGGATGCCAGGGCATTGCGCAGGACACTACCGTTGCCCGTTTTCCGCTCGCCAGAGGGTGCGGCGTCCCGGCGTGTCCCGATCTCACAACGATTCCCGGCCACGCCTGGGGTCGCGGTGTCGGGGGTCAGTCCTCCGGCTCGTACCCCAGGTTGGGGGACAACCAGCGTTCGGCCTCCGCCAGCGTCCAGCCCTTCCGGCGGGCGTAATCCTCCACCTGGTCCCGGCCGACCCGCCCGACCACGAAGTACTGCGAGTCGGGGTGGGAGAAGTACCACCCGGAAACCGAGGCACCGGGCCACATCGCCATGCTGTCGGTGAGCTCGATGCCGACGTGCCGCTCCACGTCGAGCAGCTGCCACAGCGTGCGCTTCTCGGTGTGCTCCGGAGAGGCGGGGTAGCCGGGGGCGGGGCGGATGCCGGCGTAGCGCTCCTTGAGCAGGCCCTCGTCGTCGAGCCGCTCGTCGGGGGCGTAGCCCCACAGGTCGCGGCGGACCCGCTCGTGCATCCGCTCGGCGAGCGCCTCGGCCAGCCGGTCGGCCAGCGACTCCAGCAGGATCGCGCTGTAGTCGTCCAGCCGCTGCTTGAACTCGGCGATCTTCTCCTGGCTGCCGAGTCCGGCGGTCACCGCGAACGCGCCCACGTAGTCGCGCAGCCCCGATTCGCGGGGGGCCACGTAGTCGGCGAGGCACCGGTTGGGGATCCCGGGCCGGTGGGCGCCCTGCTGCCTCAAGTGGTGCAGCGTGGCGGCCACCTCGACGCGCGACTCGCTGGAGTACACCACGATGTCGTCGCCCACGGAGTTCGCGGGGAACAGCCCGACCACACCGTTGGCGCGCAGCCAACGGTCCTCGATGAGCTCGTCCAGCATCCGCTGGGCGTCCTCCCAGAGCCGGCGCGCCGCCTCGCCCGCGGTGGGGTGGTCGAGCACGTCGGGGAAGTGTCCCTTGATCTCCCAGGCGTTGAAGAACGGCTGCCAGTCGATGTAGCCGCGGACCTCCTCGAGCGGGTAGTCGAGGAACGCCCGCACGTGCTGCCGGCTGTCCCCGGGGGCGCGCTCCCCCATCACGTCGTAGGCGTCCCGGTAGTGCTGCATCAGCAGCCGCGGACGCGGCGGCTGGTAGTCCGTCCAGTCGATCGGGCTCCGGTTGGCGCGTGCCCGCTCCAGCTCGAGGATCGGACGGTCGGCGTGCTTGGCGGCGTGCCGCTTCCGGATCGACTCGTAGTCGGCCTCCACGTCGGCGAGCAGCGCCGGCCGGCGCTCGTCCGACAGCAGCGAGGAGACCGTCGGCACCGAGCGTGAGGCGTCCTTCACCCACACCACCGGGCCGTGGTAGCGCGGGTCGACCTTCACCGCGGTGTGCGCCCGCGACGTGGTCGCGCCGCCCACGAGCAGCGGGATCTCGAAGCCCTGGCGCTCCATCTCGGCGGCCAGGTTGACCATCTCGTCGAGGGACGGGGTGATCAGCCCGGACACGCCGACCACGTCGGCGTCCTCGGCCCGGGCGGTGTCGAGGATCTTCTGCGCGGGCACCATCACGCCCAGGTCGACGACGTCGTAGTTGTTGCACTGCAGCACCACGCCGACGATGTTCTTGCCGATGTCGTGGACGTCCCCCTTGACGGTGGCCATCACGATCTTGCCCTTCTTGGTCTTTCGGGCAGCGGCAGCATCCCCGGCCGACTGTTTCTCCGCCTCGATGAACGGGATCAGGTAGGCGACTGCCTTCTTCATCACCCGCGCGGACTTCACCACCTGCGGCAGGAACATCTT
>DASSKA010000212.1:0-20952 GCA_035690905.1 Nocardioidaceae bacterium
TGGCGCCCTCACTCTAGTGAGCGGCGAGGGCCGAGCGGATCCGGGCGGCGTACGCGTCGGCCTCGGCCGCGTCGACGTACTTCGTGCGCGGCCAGAAGAAACCGCGCAGCCCGTCACCCCTGGTGCGCGGCACGACGTGCAGGTGCAGGTGCTCGACGCTCTGGCTGACGGTGTTGTTCATCGCCAGGAAGGACCCCTGGGCGCCGAGGGCAGTCACCATGGCCGAGGCCAGCCGCTGCGCGGAGGCCAGGAACGGGTCCCGCAGCGGCGCCGGCAGGTCCGGCAGCGTCACCACGTGCTCGCGGGGCACCAGCAGGACATGGCCCTTGAACAGCGGTCGGTGGTCGAGGAAGCCGAAGGTGTGCTCCTCGCTGAGCACGACCGGGGCCGGCACCCGCCCGGCGACGATCCCGCAGAACAGGCACTCGGACACTCGGTCAGCCCCCTTCGCGGCTCGCTGCGGCTCAGCGGTCCGACCTTACGGGGCGTGGGCTGGGTGAGGGACCTGGAGACGTGCTGGCCGTCGCGGGGCCGCATGCGTGCGGGGGGTCGCCACGCCGCTAGCTGCGCAGCACGTTGGCGAAGATCAGCCAGGCGAGCAGCGACTTCGCGGTGAGGCTGAGTACGACGTACACCAGCTCGCCGAACACGTAGTCCCGCCAGCGGCCCACCTGCGCATACTGCAGCGCCATGTTCGCGGCGAAACTGAAGAAAAGCACGAACTGCACGACGACGATCACGTAGACGAAGACCGGCACCGAGGCCGGCTGCGCGACGTAGACGGCGATCGCCACCCACGGGACGAGCCCGACGAGAGAGCCGTACCAGAACGCGCTCCAGTCCGCCTCGCCGGGCCGCTGCTGGCGCTCCATCACCAGGCCGAACAGGATCATCGCGGTGTTGGCCGCAAAGATGCCCATCAACGCGGCCAGGTCGCGGATCCCGACGAACATACCGATCAGCACGATCATGATCGAGGCGGACACCGAGTACTCCACCCAGCGCGCGTAGTTCGACCGCAGGCTGAGTCCCCGCTCGTACCAGCGGCGCACGCCGGGAGCGGCCACCGTGAAGTGGTCGACCGCGGCCAGGAGCACGAAGACTGCCACCGCCACGCCGATGCCGAGGGAGAACACGGTGTCGGGCGGTGTCCCGCCCGTGGCCGCAACCGGGTCGGTGCGCAGGAAGGACGCGGTCACGGGCAGGGCCAGGTCGTTGCTGGTGAGCAGCATGTACACGCCTTCGGCGGCCAGCAGCACTCCCGCGACGACGTTCAAGATCCGAAGCCTGCGGTACCGCTGGCCGGTGTCCGCCGTCCCGGGTCGGCTCGCTGGTTTGGTCCTGACGGCCATGACGCTTCTCCCCTCGGAGGCTCCTACCGCCAGGGTGGTCAGCGCGCGGACCCGCCCCAAGAGCCGAAGGTCCCCCCGCGGAGGACGGTCGGCGACCGCACGAACAGCGGTATGTCGGACTGCAGCCCGCGGACGCCACCAGCTTGAGCTGCGAGCAGCACCGCTCCCCCACCCAGCACGACAGCGCGCATCACGCCCCCCTCGCCCGGCGCAGCGGGAGCCGGACCAGCAGTGTGGTGCCCGCGGGTCCCGAGTGGATGGAGATGTCCCCGTCGTGCCGCTCCGTGATGATGCGCCGGGAGATGTCGAGCCCGAGCCCGGTGCCCTTGCCGACGTCCTTGGTCGTGTAGAACGGCTCGAAGGCGTGGGTCTGCACCTCGGGCGGCATGCCGGGGCCGGTGTCGGCGATCTCGACGACCACGTCGTTGCCGTCGCTGCGGGTGGCGACCGTCAGGGTCCCCTTCCCCTCCATCGCGTCGACGGCGTTGCCGATAAGGTTGGTCCACACCTGGTTGAGCTCGCCGGCGACGGCCTCGATGCGGGGCACGTCGACGCCGTAGTGCCGGACGACGGTGACGTCGCCGAGCCGGTGCGCGAGCATCACCAGGGTGCTCTCCAGGCCCTCGACGAGGTCGGTGGGCTGCGTCGAGGCGCGGTCGAGCTGGGAGTAGGAGCGCACCGCCGCAACCAGGTCGGAGATCCGGTGCGTGGACTCCTTGACCTCGGAGAGCAGCGCGGCGGTGGAGAGCGAGCTGGCCACCCACTCCAGGCCGGCCGCGAGCGTGCTCCCGCCGAGGAGCGCAGCCGTCTTGTCGCACCAGCCGACATCCAGCCCCGCTGCCGCCAACGACGGGGCGATCTCCCAGGGACGGTCGACGTCGTGCTCCTCGAGCCAGTCCGACAGTGCCTCCTCCCGGTCGGCCAGCGTCATCGGGTCCGTGCCCGCCGTCGCCGGATCGGCCTGGCGACGCAGCGCGTCGAGCGCGACGAACTGCTCCGCGGTGATCTCCCCCTGGGCCATCCTGCCGAGCGAGGCGAGCAGCGCCTCGCTGGCCTCGCCCAACGCGTCCACGGCGCGTGTCGCCGCGGAGGCCGGGTTGTTGATCTCGTGCGCCAGCCCGGCCGCGAGCGTGCCCAGCGCGACCAGCGCCTCGCGCTGCCGGGCCATCGACTCGATGTTGCGCACCGTGTGCACCAGGCCGCGGATCAAGTGCACGCCGAACGGGAACCACGCGTTGGCGAGCTCGCCGAGCCGGTCGGCCGGCACCCGCAGCACCCTGCCCGCCACCGCGCCGCGGCCGGTGGCCATGTAGACACCGTGCTCGTCCCACGCCCGGAACCCGCCGGCCCACTGGCCGCGGGTGTCCATGGCGCCGAGCACGGTCTCCTCATGGCCGACGTGGCGCAGCAGGCTGACCGCACCGTCGAGGAGCAGCCACCAGTGGTCGGCCGGCCGGGCCTCGTGGAACAGTTCGTCTCCCGGCGCGAACTCGAGCACCATCCCCGCCGCGTCCAACGCGGCGAGCTTCTCCTCACCGAGGCCCTCGAAGAGCGCTATCCCACGCAGGTCGGCGACGCTCATCAGACGGTCGCCAGGTAGCGGTGCACCAGGTACACCGACATCGCGCCCTCACCGACCGCCGACGCCACCCGCTTCATGGAGTCCAGGCGCACGTCGCCGGCGGCGAACACGCCCGGCACGCTGGTCTCCAGCGCGAAGGGGGCTCTCGTCAGTGGCCACCGGTCGGCGTGGGGGAAGCCGAGCAGGTCGTTGCCGGTGACCACGAAACCCTTGTCGTCACGGGTGACCCCGGCACCGAGCCAGTCGGTGCGCGGGGAGGCGCCGATGAACACGAACAGCCAGCCGGCGGGCACCTCCTCCTCGGTGCCGGCCGCCCGGTCCGCGAGGGTGAGCGCCTCCAGGTGACCGTCGCCGCGGGCGGCCACCACCTCGGTGCGCAGCCGCACCTCGATGTTGGGCGAGCTCTCGATGCGCTCGTAGAGGTACCGCGACATGGTGGCCTCCAGGCTTCCTGCGCGGACCACCATGACCACCTGCTTGGCGTGGCGCGCGAAGTTCAGCGCCGCCTGCCCGGCCGAGTTCGCCGCGCCCACGACGTACACCTCGTCGCCCGCGCACTGGCTGGCCTCGCTCGCCGTCGCGCCGTAGTAGATGCCGCGACCCACCAGCGGGTCCAGCCCGGCTACGGCCAGCCGCCGGTAGGAGATGCCGGTGGCGACCAGCACCGCCCGGGCCTCCACCTCCCCGCCGCCCGCGAGGCGCACCGCGTGCACCGGGCCACGGCTCTCGAAACCGATCACGTCCCGGGCGAGCACCATCTCCGCGCCGAAGCGTGCCGCCTGGGACACCGCCCGGTGGGTCAGGTCGGCGCCCGAGAGGCCCCTCGGGAAGCCCAGGTAGTTCTCGATGGACGCGCTCTGGCCGGCCTGACCACCGGGCGCGTCGCGCTCCACCACGACGGTCCGCAGGCCCTCGGAGGCGGCGTAGACGGCCGCGGCCAGTCCGGCGGGGCCGCCGCCGACGATGCACAGGTCGTAGAGCGGTTGCCGCGCCGTGGTCCGCAGCCCGAGCGCGACGGCGAGCTCGATGGTCGCCGGGGCGCGCAGCGTGGCGCCGTCCGGCAACAGCACGAGGGGCAGGTCGTCCGGCTTCGCGTCGGCGAGCTCGAGCAGCTGCCGCGCTCCCTCGTCGCGCTCGACGTCCAGCCAGCGGTAGAGCACGTGGTTGCGGGCCAGGAAGGTCTTCACCTCGTGACTGCCCTCCGACCACCGGTGGCCCACCACGCGCACCGCCGACGTGTCGTCGGGGTGGCCCTGCCTCCAGTCGTCGAGCAGCTCGTCGACGACCGGGTAGAGCCGCTCCTGCGGCGGGTCCCACGGCTTGAGCAGGTAGTAGTCGAGGCCGATGTCGTTGATCGCCTTGATGGCCACGTCGGTGTCGGCGTAGGCGGTGAGCAGCAGCAGCTTGGCGTCCGGGGCCTGGCGACGGACCTCCTGGAGCACCTCGATGCCGGTCATCACCGGCATCCGCTGGTCCGAGGCGACCAGCGCGACCGCCCTGTCGCGGAGGGTGAGCTCGGCGAGCACTCTCATCGCCTCGTCGCCGGAGGTCGCCGCGACGACCCGGTAGTCGGCGCCGTACCTGGCCCGCAGGTCCCGGGTGACGGCGCGGGACACCACCGGGTCGTCGTCCACGGCCAGAATCGTGGGCTTGCTCATGGTCCCCACCGATCGTCCTCGCCGGCCCCACCGGCGCGCCCCACGCGGGGAGCCTACCTCCGATGCCGGTTTGCCGTCGCCCGCCACGGGTACGGCTCCCGGGACGCACCGAGGGGGCAGTTCCCCTTCCATTCCGATGCCGAGGAGGTCGGTCATGGGCGAAGCAGCCGAAGACAGGATGAAGGCCGCGGAGCTCCCAGAGGGAGACGTCATCCGCATTCTTCTGGAGCAGCACGCACGCATTCGCGAGCTGTTCTCCGACGTGAAGTCGGCCGACGGCGAGCACAAGGAGCAGGCGTTCGACGAGCTGCGGGCGCTGCTTGCCGTGCACGAGACCGCCGAGGAGATGGTCCTGCGCCCGGTCTCCAAGTCGGCGGCCGGCGAGAGGGTTGCCGACGCCCGCAACGAGGAGGAGGCCGAGGCCAACGAGGTCCTCAAGAAGCTCGAGGGGCTCGACTGCGGCAGCGCGGAGTTCGACAAGACCCTCGCCGAGTTCGAGAAATCCGTCGACGAGCACGCCGAGAAGGAGGAGAACCAGGAGTTCCCCTTCATCCTCGCCGAGTGCGACGAGGACAAGCGTGCGTCGATGGGCAAGCAGATCAAGGCCGCCGAGTCGGTCGCGCCGACCCACCCGCACCCCTCGACCGCCGGGTCGCCGGGCGCCCAGTGGGCGGTCGGCCCCTTCGCGTCACTGGTGGACCGGACGAAAGACCTGATCAAGAAGGCCAGCTAGTACGGGGCCGAACCAGCCGATGCTCAGCGGTAGCGAATGCTGGCCGTGTGCACGCGCAGCCGCCTGTTCGGGCAGCTTGCCGCGTAGTGCCGGATCGCGCGCTTCTCCCGCCGGGTGACGCTCAGGTGCCAGCGGAGCTTCACGGCAACGTAGTAGCGGATGTAGCGGCACCTGCCCTGTGAGGGCATCCACTGACTGGGGTCCTGGTCGCCCTTGGCCTCGTTGTCGTGCGCGTCGACGGCCACCAGGGTGCGGCGGTCCCCGAGGTCGTTGTAGTAGCGGACGCGCGTCCGCTTGGTCCACCGCCAGGCCCCGGACACCCAGGCGTTCTTCACCGGCACCACGTGGTCGACCTGCACGGTGCCGCCGTAGGCGTTGTAGTAGTAGCGGCCGTCGTAGAGCGAGAGCCACTTGCCGCGCTCGACGGTGCAGTACTCGTTCTGCGTGGTGCGCTTGAGCGACTCCTGCTTCAGGACCACCGCGCGGGTGTCGCACTCGCCGTACTGGGTGAGCCAGTCCCCGAACTCCCGGGTCCGGTCGTACCGGCCGCCGTGGCTGTGGCGGTGCACCGGAAGGTGCCGGGCAGCCGCGCGGAGGCGCAGCGTGACGGTGCTGCTCGCCTGCGCCGAGACCGGAGTGGCGACCAGCGTGGTGAGGGGCGCCAGCAGCGCGACCAGGCAGACGGTGAGCCGCCTGATCATTCGATGCTGCCCTCCGGCTGAGGTTCCCGAGTCGGCCATGCGCAGCACGATAGGACCGCGACGGCCCCGATCGCATGGAAACGCCAACACCGACCGATGCCGCGGCCTTTCAGATCAGAGGCGCAACCAGCCGGGCCGATGGGTCGCCACGCTGGCCAGACCGCGCGATGGAGCGCAACCGGCTCCGCGTCAGCTCTGCATCCCGGAGGTCCCGGCCGGACGACGTAGCGTGGTGACCCCGAGGACGGTGACACTGAGCACCACCATGAACATCGCCCAGCCGAGCCAAGCTGTTGCCAAGCCCGAGGATGCCCCTGCTTGTTGACCGGCAGGCGCCCACTGGAACGAGGTGGCGAAGATGCCCGGCACGTACAAGCCGAGAAGGCACGCGAGCGCCACCGCCACCCATCCCGCGGGCCGCCACACCCGCAGCAGCAGCGCCTCCAGCGCACCTCCGACGGCGCCGATGACCAGCGCCGACGGAACGGTCCAGGCCAACGCTCCAGGATCCGCGGCCTGCAACCCGTCCCAGTACAGGGGCACAGCGGCCGCCAGCAGCAGTCCCGCGCCCCAGAAGAGCAGGGCCACATGCACTACCAGGATGCGACGACGTAGTGACACCGGACCCCCTGACTGGGCTGCTTCCCAGAACCGATGGTGACACGCGGCCCTGAGCAACAGTCCCACCCGCATCTCGTCTGACCAGCAGATGGTTCTGGGAGGTGGCAAGAAGAAGGCCTCCTCGCCAGATGACACTAGACAAGGAGGTCTCATTCGGACGGACGGACACACTGTCGTATGACATGTATTCAATCCGGTATGTGGAGCTGGCGGGAATCGAACCCGCGTCCTCGAGCGCCGTACCAGGGCTTCTCCGGGTGCAGTTCGTGATGTCGTGTTCTCAGTCCCGGCGCTCGCACGAACACGTCGCCGACGGACTCAGCCACGAACAAGTCCCGACAGGCCCTCGTGGCCAGGTCCTGTCAGCAAGCCTCCTAGATGAGGCCAGGAACTGAGGCGGAGGCGTCCTCAGACTGACCGTTCACTGTCTCGCCTCAGGCGGCGAGAGCGAACTGCTTCTGCGATGTGTTGGCAGATATTTGTTCCCAAGGATCGTTAACGAGATGACCTTGGATCCTCGACCCGCTTCCCCTGGAACGTACGTCCCAAGTCGAAACCGATCAGCCCCTCTTGAGTTGTCAAGCAGTGCTCACTGTACCCGTCCCAACGACGCGGCCACACCCGATATTCCAGCCGGTCGCTTCGAGGAGCTGCAGGAGTCGGCACGCATCGCCCTGATCCCGGTGGCAGCCGAGCACGTCGAAGTGGCTGGCCAAGGTGACCGGTGAGCCGCTGCTCTTCAAGGGCGACCACTTCACCCACACTGATGTCAGGTCTGCGCTCTGACTCAGCCCAGCAGCCGCTGCCCGTTCTCCCAGCAGACCGCACGAAGCCAGTCGTCCCCCAGGTCCAGTCGCTCGAGCGCCTCGAGCTGCTGGGCGTAGGGGTACGGGATGTTCGGGAAGTCGCTGCCCAGCAGGATCTTGTCGACCAGGTCCAGCAGACGTGGCCGCAGGTCGCGCGGGAACGGCGCGTCGGCCTCGAAGAAGTCGGTGAACGCCATCGTGGTGTCCAGGAGGACCCGTTCGTAGCGCTCGGCCAGGTCGAGGAACTCGGCGTACTCCGGTGAGCCCAGGTGCGCGATGACCGCTGCCAGGCGCGGGTGGGCGTGCAGCACCTCGCCGAACGGACCGGGGCCGGTGTGGTTGCGGCGGACCGGGCCGGAGCCGGCGTGCACCACCACCGGGGTGCCGCTCTCCGCGAGCGTTCCCCACACGTCGTCCAGCAGCGGGTCGCGGGGATCGAACCCGCCGACCTGCCAGTGCACCTTGAACAGCTCGACGCCGTCGGCAATCGCCTTCGCGACGTAGGCCGCGGCGTCCGGCTCGGGGAAGAACGTCGCGCACCGCAACGCCTCCGGGACCCGGTCGGCGAACCCGGCCGCCCAGTCGTTGAGGTAGCCGGCGATCCCGGCCTTGTGGGCGTAGGGCAGCGCCGAGAACCGTCGTACGCCCAGGGCGCGCAACCTGGCCACCCGCTCCTCGTCGCCGAACCGGTAGGTGATCGGCCACGGCCGCCCGATCAGCGGGCCGGCGTCGTCGAAGTACTCCCACACCCGCCGCATGATGTTGGGCGGCATGAAGTGCACGTGCACGTCGTACAGCCCGGGCAGGCCGAGCCGCGCGGTCCAGGCAGGGACGTCGGCGTCCGTCAGACCAGCCACGGGCTACCGCACGCCCTTGAGGTGCTGACCGAGGGCCTGCTGCTTCTCCCGGTTGGCCTGCCGCTCTGCGAGCGCATGCCGCTTGTCGTAGCTCTTCTTGCCTCGAGCCAGCGCGATCTCGACCTTGGCGCGGCCATCCTTGAAGTACAGCGCCAGCGGCACGATGGTCAGACCCTTCTCGCTGACTCGCCGCTCGATCTTGTCGATCTCCGCGCGGTTCAGCAGCAGCTTGCGCTTGCGGCGGGCGGCGTGGTTGGTCCAGGTGCCCTGGGTGTACTCCGGGATGTGTACGCCGTGCAGCCAGACCTCGTGACCGTCGACCTCGGCGAAGCCGTCGACGAGCGAGGTGCGGCCGGCCCGCAGGGACTTCACCTCGGTGCCCTGCAGGACCATGCCGGCCTCGAAGGTGTCCTCGATGTGGTAGTCGTGGCGCGCCTTCTTGTTCTGCGCCACGAGCTTGCGCCCCTGCTGCTTGACCATGCCCCGATTCTGTCAGGTGGGCGCCAGCCGGTTTCGACAGCTTGGTGGCGGGCCGGCCTAGAACCAGCTCATCGGGTTCACGGCGCTCCCGTTGGCGAGCACGGTGAAGTGCAGGTGACAACCGGTCGACCAGCCGGTCGTTCCGACGTACCCGATCACCTGGCCGCGCTGCACGTAGGCCCCGGTGCCGACGGTGTAGCCGCTCATGTGGTTGTAGATGGTGGCCAGGCCCACCCCGCGGTGGTAGCCGTTGTCGAGGATCAGCCGGTTGCCCCAGGCGGTCTGGTAGTACTCCTGCATCACCCGCCCGGAGGCGGCGGCGTGGATCGGGGTGCCGCAACTCGCGGCGAAGTCCACGCCGTCGTGGAAGGACCGGTAGCCGTAGATCGGGTGGATCCGCCACCCGAAGCCGTCGGTGATCGGGGCCGACACCGGGTAGGACAGGTAGCCGCTCGAGGACAGGCTCGGGGTGGCGCTGGCGTGCTGGCGCCTCGCCCGGGCGAGCGCCCGCTGCCGGGCCCGCTCGGCGCGCCGCTTCAGGATCGCGCTGATCCGCGCCTCGCGCTTCTGCAGCCGGCGGAGCACGGCCTGGTCGTGCGCCTTGGCCCGCTGGGCCTGCTGCCGCGCCTGCCGCCGTTGCCCGACCAGCTCGCGCACCCGGGCGGCAGCCGCCTCGGCCTGTGACTCCAGCTGCTTCTTGCGCTCCAGGTTCTCCGCCGCCGCTTTCCGCTGCGCGGCGACGTCGACCTCCGCTGCGTGCACCTCCTTGGCGCGCACCTTCAGCAGCACCTTGGACGCCTGGAGCCGCGCGAGCACCGCGCCCTGCTTGTCCAGCACGTTCTGCACCGAGTTCAGCTCGCCGGTGAGGTCCTCGGGGTTCTGGGTGGTCAGCACCATGGACAGCCCCATCAGCGCGGGGTCACCGTCCTGGAAGTTCTGCACGACCAGCTGGCGCAGCGTCTGCTCCTGCGAGGCGATCTTGTCCCGGCCGGCGGCCAGGTCCTCGCGGGCCCGCTGCAGCCGGGCCTCAGCGGCCTCGAGCTTGGCCTGCATCCGCTGGTCGAGTGCCCGCGCGGCGGCCAGCTGCCCCCGGGTCTTGGCCAGGTAGCTCCGCGCGTCGTCCAGTCGGGCCTGGGCCGCCTGCAGGGCACGCGACGCGGCGCGCAGCTGCGAGCTCGACTCGTCCAGCCCGGCCCGGGCGCCGTGGATCTGGTGCTGGACGTGGTGCTTCTTGTGCTTGAGGTCGGCCGCGGCCGGCGCGCTCGCAGCGACGCCGACCAGCACGCTGCCGGCCACCAGGGCGGCTACCACGCGGCGGGGGGCAGTGCAGGGGAAGTTGCGTGCCACCGATCTGCCTTCGGGATCGAGAACAGGGCAGATCGACGGTATCGGACGCGGCTCAGACTTTGAGGTATTTCCGCGTCATCACGAGCGTCGGAATCAACGTCAGGCACAGCCCGATCAGCGCGATCCAGCCCACGGCCCAGGCGCCGTCACCCCAGTTGATCCATGCCACGATGTTGGAGCTGGGTCGCAGCGTGCGGTAGATCACGAAGTACATGAACAGCACCAGCGCGCCTGCCGACAGCGCCACCCCCACCAGCGCGGCGACCAGTGACTCCATCAGGAACGGCAGCTGGATGTAGAGGCTGGAGGCACCGACCAGCCGCATGATGCCGATCTCGCGCCGCCTGGCGAACGCGGCGAGCCGGATGGTGTTGCCGACCTGGAGCACGGCGGCGAACACCAGGAAGGCAGCGATCGCGATCGCCCCCCACTTCATCACGTTCATCCAGAAGTAGATCGGCTGCAGCACCTCGCGCAGGTCGCGCACCGTGTTCACCCCGGGCAGGCCGGCCACCGCGCTCTTGATGCCCTCGAACTGCTGCGGGTTCTTCAGCTGCACCCAGTAGGACTCCTGCATGTCCGAGGGCTTGATGGAGGCGTACACCCGCTTCTCGGTCGGGTTGTTGGCGATGTAGGCGCTCTTCCACTTGTTGTAGGCCTGCTGCTTGGTCTGCAGGCGCCAGGACGAGACCTCCGGGTTGGTGTCGAGCACGTGCTCGATCACCTGCTTCTGCGCCGGCGTGACCTCGCCGTTGACGCAGTTGGCGGTGGTGGAGTTCTGGTTGCACAAGAACACGGTGATCTGGAGCTTGCTGCCCCAGTAGGACTCCGCCTTGTGTGCCTGCGCGTTGAGCAGCAGGCCCATCCCCACCAGGGTCAGGGACACGAAGATCGTGACGATGACCGCCACCGTCATGGACACGTTCCGCTTGAGCCCGTTGCCGAGCTCGGAGAACACGTAGGTCAGCTGCATGGATGCACGGACTCCCTCAGTGCTGGTAGCCGTACACACCGCGCGACTGGTCGCGCACGATGTGCCCTCCGGACAGTTCGATCACGCGCTTGCGCATCTGGTCGACGATGCCGGCGTCGTGCGTGGCCATCAGCACCGTGGTGCCGGTCCGGTTGATCCGGTCCAGCAGCTTCATGATCCCCACGGACGTGTTGGGGTCCAGGTTGCCGGTCGGCTCGTCGGCGATCAGGATCATCGGCCGGTTCACGAACGCCCGGGCGACTGCGACCCGCTGCTGCTCACCTCCGGACAGCTCGTCGGGCATCCGGTCCCCCTTGCCGTCCAGGCCGACCAGCTCCAGCGTCTCCGGCACCACCCGGTTGATCTGGGAACGCGGGCGCCCGATCACCTGCAGCGCGAACGCGACGTTCTCGGCCACCGTCTTGTTCGGCAGCAGCCGGAAGTCCTGGAAGACGGTCCCGATCTGGCGACGCAGCCCGGGCACCTTCCAGCTGGCCAGCCGGCTGATCTCCTTGCCGGCGACGTACACCCTCCCCTGGGTGGCCCGGGCCTCGCGCAGGACCAGCCGCAGGAACGTCGACTTCCCCGACCCGGACGCGCCGACGAGGAAGACGAACTCGCCCTTCTCCACCTCGACGGTCACGTCGGAGAGGGCCGGGCGGGTCTGCCCGCCGTACGTCTTGGACACGTTCTCGAAGCGGATCACGGGCGTGGGGAGGCCGGGTTCGGGGACAGAAGGGAGCATGCCGGGTACACGGGGCGGGTACGGCGACATCCGACCAACAGGAGTTTAGGCGACGACTCCGGCGGTCCCCAACACGGTGGTCTGGTCGGTGTTTCGCGTCACCCGGCGGGCCGCCCCGTGGCGGACCCGGCGCTCGCTCTGCCGGGTCAGGCCATCGGCTGGGCGCCGCGACGCCACCGGATCCCGGCCTCCAGGAATCCGTCGATGTCACCGTCGAAGACGGCCTGCGGGTTCCCGGTCTCGAAGTCGGTGCGCAGGTCCTTGACCAGCTGGTAGGGGTGCAGCACGTAGTTGCGCATCTGGTCGCCCCAGCTCGCCGCCACGTCACCACGCAGCTCCTTGAGGTGGGCCTCCTCCTCGGCCTTCTTCACGGCCAGCAGCTTCGCCTTCAAGATCACCATCGCGCTGGCCTTGTTCTGCAGCTGGCTCTTCTCGTTCTGGCAGCTGACCACGATCCCGGTCGGCAGGTGGGTGAGCCGGACCGCGGAGTCCGTGGTGTTCACCGACTGGCCGCCCGGACCCGAGGACCGGTACACGTCGACCCGGACCTCGTCCTCCGGGATGTCGACCTCGTCGGTCTGCTCCAGCACCGGCACCACCTCGACGGCAGCGAAGGAGGTCTGCCGCCGGCCCTGATTGTCGAAGGGGCTGATCCGCACCAGCCGGTGCGTGCCTGCTTCCACCGACAAGATCCCGTAGGCGTACGGCGCGTGGATGGCGAACGTGGCCGACTTCAGCCCGGCCTCCTCGGCGTAGGAGGTGTCGAACACCTCGACCGGGTACTTGTTCCGCTCCGCCCAGCGGGTGTACATGCGCATCAGCATGTCGGCGAAGTCGGCCGCGTCGACGCCGCCGGCTCCGGACCGGATCGTGACCAGGGCCTCTCGCGCGTCGTACTCCCCCGACAGCAGGGTGCGCACCTCGAGCTGCTCCACGGCCTTGTGCACCCGGCCGAGCTCGGTCTCGGCCTCGGCCATCGCCTCGGCGTCGCTCTCCTCGGTGGCCAGCTCCACCAGCGTTCCGAGGTCCTCCAGCCTGCTGTTGAGCGACGTGAACCGGTCCAGCTCACCCTGCAGGGCGGACAGCCGTCCGGTCACCCGCTGCGCGTTCTCCTGGTCATCCCACAGGTCGGGTGCGGACACCTGCTCGCGGAGCTCGGCGATCTCCTTGCCCATCGAGTCGATGTCCAGGACCTGCTCGATGGTGTGCATCGTCGCCTGGAGCTGCTTGACCTGGGTTTCGATGTCCGGACCTGCCACGACAGGCAAGGGTACGCGCCCCCGGCTCGGAAGCGGTTGCGGGCTCAGACCAGCTCGGCGCGCAGGTCCTTGATGATCCGGGCAAGCAGCCGGGACACCTGCATCTGGGTGACCCCGATGTCCTGGGCGATCTGCTCCTGGGTCCAGGCGTGGAAGAACCGGAGCTCGAGGATCCGGCGGTCCCGCTCCCCGAGCCGGCGCACCGCCGGAGCCAGCAGGATCCGGGCCTCCGCACGGCCGTAGTCCTCGTCCTCCGAGCCGAGCAGCTCGGCCAGCGACGCCGACCCGTCCTCGCCGACCGAGACGTCCAGCGAGGCAGGGGTGAAGCAGCCGTCGGCGGCGAGGGCCTCGATGACGGCCTCGACGTCGATCTCCAGGTAGTCGGCCACCTCCGAGGGCCGCGGCGAGCGGCCCAGGGTCTGGGACAGCTCGTTGGAGGTACGCGAGATCTGCGCCTGCAGCTCCTGGACCCGGCGGGGCGGCCGCACCGTCCAGCCGAAGTCGCGGAAGAACCGCTTGACCTCACCGGTGACCGTTGGGACCGCGTAGCTGAGGAAGTCGCGGTCGAAGGACGGGTCGAAGCCGTTGACCGCCTTGACCAGTCCGACGTACGCGGCCTGCACCAGGTCGTCACGACCAAGGCCGCGGTCGCGGTAGCGAGCCGCGATGGCCTGCGCCACCCCCATGTTGAGCACCACCACGCGGTCCCGCAGCCGGGACTTGAGGGTCTCGTCGTCGCTCTCGGCGATCTGCTTGAGCAGGTCTGCGGTGGCGTCCGCACGCTCTGCATCGGATAGCCCGGGCACCGGATCGGCGCCTCGCGGGTGTTCGAGCTGAGATGAAACGGTCATGGGACAACCTCTTCTGACCGGCTTTCAGTGGCTCGTCCTTGCTCGACCACTAGTCGGTAGTACAACATCTGCTCGCCGGGGTAGCAAGGCCGGGGGTGTCCGTTACGTCCCTTCTGGGTGCCTTGCCCGACCGAATTAAGCCGATGCTCAGGTGCCGCTCACCCCCCGACGTCGACGTACGATGCGGCACTGCCGGCCACCAGCGGCCGGAACCGCCGCCCCGGCAGCCGCAGCGGCAGGTCCAGCGGGGCGACCACGCGGACCAGCACGGTGTCCGGACCGACGGTGACCGACCAGGCCAGGCCGGGGAAGCGTGCCGCGGCGCCGCTCTCCTGGAGGTACGACGCGACGTAGGCGCGGGCTGCGGCCGGGTCGAGCGCGGCCCGCGCACCCAGGCCGCCGACGTAGACCTGGTCGGCGCGGATCCCGTCGGTGGCCGCGAGGGCGGCCCCGTCGGCGAGGCCGTCGAGGTCCTGCCGACGCAGGTACGCCGCCGATGCGTCCACCACCACCGCCACCAGCATCGCGACCACCAGCGCGAAGCCGATGATCAGCAGGCTCGCCTGGCCGCGCTCGTGCCTCACGAGCGGTCCTCCCGGAACAACCCGTAGGGCACCCGGTGAACGGCCTGCACCCGGATGCTCGGCGTGTTGCCGCCGAGCGCGGTCGGCACCAGCGGCAGGGCGACGGGGTAGCTCACCGAGACCTGCACGGTGGACCCCGAGACCAGGCAGTTGGCCGGGTCCGGGGCACACGTGAACGCGATGCTGGCACGGTCGAGGTCCAGGTCCTGGTCGGCCATGGCCACCCGGGCCGCGGCCACTGCCCGTGCCGACGCTGACGCCTCGGACGGGGACAGCACGAAGGCACGCCCCGCAGCCCTCGCAGCCGCACTGACCGCGAAGGCCGAGCGCTGCACCTCGAACACGGCCAGCACGATGTAGAGCAGCGGCACCAGCAGCAGGATCGCGAGCCAGACGAACTCGACAACGGCGGTGCCGCGCTGGCTGGCGCGCCTCACGGCACCGCCTCCTCCACCGCGTGCCCGGACACCGTGAGGTGCACCGCCGGTCCCCACAGCCCGAGGGCGGGCACGTCGGCCGTGACGTCCACCCGCACGCCGGGCATGCCGAGCACCGTCTCGCTGCGGGCGGTGACGCCGGTCGCGAACCGTCCGGAGATCGCCTGGGAGATGCGTTCGCGCGTCCTGGCCACGCCCGCCGACAGCGGCCTGTCGGCAGTGGCTGCGTAGCCGGCACCCTCGGTCGCAGCGGCCACCAAGGTGTTGCGCACGTGCAGCACCAAGGCGACCTGCACGATGCCGAGGAACAGCGGCACCAGGACCAGCAGCACGAGGACGAAGTCCACGACGGCCGAGCCGATTTCGGTGCGGACCCTTGCGGGCAACCCCTCAGCCCGTCACCGAGGCCAGCGCGGCACTGAGCATGGTAGTCAGCGTGTCACCCGCCACCGCCCACAGCGCGGCTACCAGCCCCGCGGTCATCACCGTCACCAGCACCCAGCCCGGAACGTCACCTCGCTCGGTGCGGCGCCTCCTGGCCCCGGCAGCCCGCAGAACCATCAGATATCGGGTCATCTGTTCTCCTCTCACGGCGTCACCAACCTCAGGCCCACGAGTCCGGGCCAGAACGCGAACAGCACGGTCACCGGCAAGATCAGGAAGACGACCGGCACCATCATTGCGATCTCCTTGCGGGCACCGGCCTCGATGAGCCGTCGCCGCCCGGCCTCGCGGACGTCGGCCGCCTGGGCGTGCAGAACGTCGGCAAGCGGGGTGCCGCGCTCGACCGCCACGGCCATCCCCTCGGCGAACCGCGACACCACCGGCAACCCCGACCGCGACGCCAGCCCGTCGAGGGCGCGGGTCAGCGGCTCGCCGGTGCGTACCTCGGCGAGTACCCGGCCCAGGTCCTCGGCGAGGGCGCCGTCGGCCCGCGTGACGACCCTGTCCAGGGCCGCGGTGGGCCCCTCGCCCGCCGCCACCGACAGCGCCAGCAGCTCGGCGACCGAGGGGAACTCGGCCAGCACCTGGCGTTCCCGCTGCGCCACCTGCGCGGACAGCCGGTTGTCCCGGGCCAGCACGCCGAGCACGAACGCCACCACGCACAGCACGAGCAGCGGCAGCGCCCGAGCCGGGGCGCGTACCGCCGCGAGCAGAGACACTGCGCCGCAGGCCCCGAACGCGACGAGGCCCCAGGTGACCTGCTGCACCCGGAACTCCTGAACGGTCAGCAGCAGGTTGGCCCTGTCCAGCCGGCGGCGCACCGAGCCGGCTCCGCCGACGACCCGCTCCAGCCGGTCGGCCGCCGACCGCAGCGGGATGCCGAAGACCGCCGCGAACGCGGTCCGCTGTGGTGCGGCGGGCCGCGCTGCCGTCACCTGCGGAAGGTCCCGCACGAAGGGCAGCACCCGCGCCTCGAGAGGAGTACGACGCAGCCGCGCCAGCCGGGCCACGACCGTGACCGCACCGGCGCCGGCAACTCCGCCGAGCACCGCCCCCCACAGCACCGGGCTGCTCATCGCGGCGTTCACGACAGCACCCGCCGCTCGGCCGGCAGCCGCCCGATGCGGACCATCAGCCGGTAGGCCACCAAGCAGCTGGCCGCGCCGATGGCGAGCACCGCCACCCCGGCCGGTGAGGCGTAGCGACCGATGACCGGGCGCTGGAAGCACAGCATCAGCAGCACCAGCCACGGCGCAGCCACGGCCAGTCGCGCCCCGTTGACGGTCCACGCCTGCCGCGACTCCAGCTCCGCGCGGGTGCGTGCGTCCTCGCGCAGGTGCAGCGCCAGGCCGCGCAGCAGCCGGCCCAGGTCGCCGCCGCCGACGTCACGGGCGATGCGCAGGCCCTCGACCACCCGGTCCCCGACCGGGTCGGCCAGGCGGTCCTTGAGCCGGTCCAGGCTGTCACCGAACCGGCCGGTCACCTGATGGTCGGCCGCGAAGGCCGAGAACGCCTCCCGCAGCGGCACCGGACCGCGCCGGCCGAGCTGGCCGAGCGCCTCCGCGAGCGACATCCCGGCCCGCACCGCCGACGCGAGGTTGTCGACGGCCTCCGGCCACACCTCGGCCAGCTCCCGCTGCCGGCGCCGGGCCCGGCCGCTGAGCACGGCGAGGGGCAGGTAGCCGGCCATCGCGGCGAAGGCGACCGCCACCGGCGGCGTACCCGAGACCACCTCTATCGCCAGGCCGACCACCACTGCGCTCCCGAGGCAGACCGCCATCACACCGTGCGGCGACGTGCCGCCGAGGCCGGCGCGCTGGAGAAGCTCGGCGATCCGGCCACGACGGGCCGGCCGGGCAGTAGCGCGGGGCACGGTGAACGAGACCCAGGCCAGCAGCAGCCCCAGCCCGACGCCGAGGCCTACCAGCGCGCCCACGTCAGCCACCCCTGTTGAGCAGCGCGTTGAGGTCGATGCCCGCGCGCTCGAAACGCTCCGGCCGCGGCGGTGTCCCGGTGGCCCGCGCCAGGCCGTCGGGGCCACGCACGAACACCGCCTCCGTCTCGATGGTGCCCTGCTCGACCCGGCCGGGCACCGCGACGATCTCGTTGACCCGCCGCACCCCGGCCCCGTCGATGCCGAGGTGCACCACGAGGTCGACCGAGGCGGCGACCGTCGGCACCACGAAGCGGGCGGAGATGTTCTCCCCGGCCAGCAGCGGCAGAGTGCACATCTTCACCAACGCCTCGCGGGCACTGTTCGCGTGCAGGCTCGCCATCCCCGGCAGGCCGGCGTTGAGCGCGAGCAGCAGGTCCAGACACTCCTCGGACCGCACCTCCCCCACGATGACCCGCGACGGCCGCATCCGCAGGCTCTCGCGCACCAGGTCGCGCAGCGTGATCTCACCGGTGCCCTCCAGGCCGCGCTGCCGGGTCTGCAGCGCCACCCAGTCCGGGTGGTTGAACCGCAGCTCGAAGACTTCCTCGGCGGAGATCACCCGCTCACCGCCCGGGATCGCCGCAGCCAGGCAGTTCAGGAGGGTGGTCTTGCCTGCCTGGGTGCCGCCGGCGACCACGATGTTCAGCCCGGCGACCACGGAGGCCTCGAGGAAGTCCGCCGCCTGCCGGGTGAGGCTGCCGAGGTGGACGAGGTCGACCAGCCGTGCGGCGCGGACCACGAACTTGCGGACGTTGACCGCGCAGAACCCGCGCGCGATGCCCTCGAGGACGACGTGCAGCCGGTGCCCACCCGGCAGCATCGCGTCGACGAACGGTTGCGAGAGGTCCACCCGGCGTCCGCTGCTCTTCAGCATCCGCTCCACCAGCTCGAGCACCTGGGCGGCGCTGAGGATGGTGCTGGTCAGCTCGTGCCGGCCCGCCCGGGCGACGAAGACCCGGCTCGGGTCGTTGATCCAGATCTCCTCCACCGTCGGGTCGTCGAGGTAGCGCTGCAGCGCGCCGAACCCCGAGACCCTGGCCATCAGCTCTGCGGCGACCTCCTCGTGGTCGCCGACCGGCACGACGGCACCGGTCAGGCTGCGCTGGTCGTGCTCGACGAGCAGCCGCTCGGTGAGGGCCCGGACCGCGCGGGCGTCGCTTTGCGGGTCGATGCCCTCACGGCGCACCGCCTCACGGAGCTGCGCGTCGAGGCTCTCCAGCAGCTCGGTGTGCACGTCGGCATAGGTCAGGTCCATGTCCCCCGCCGTCCTCGCTTCGGACATCCGGCATCTTGCCGATGTACCGGGCACTGCACCAGAGGGGATTTCCGTCGCTGTGGACGGCGTGACTGTTGTGACTCCAGTGCTGCCCCGGGCGGGTGGAACCCGGCCACCCGGTCCCCCGTCCGCGTGGCGCCACCACGCAGCGGCGAGGTTTGCGCGGCGCGGAACCGGGGATGATCTCCTCGCTTGGTGCGATCGCTAGGTGAGTGACCGGCGGGTCCCGCCGTTTCTCGGGAACGTCGGGGCCCGCCCCCCTCGCGCAAGCTATCCCGCCAGGAGCGTTCCGAACTGGTCACCGTCCGCGTCCACCCGGGCGAGCACCTCGTCGAGCTCCAGCTGCCGCAGACCGTCCGGCGTGGCCGCGCCCTGCTCCACCTCGTCCCAGGTCCGCGGCGCCGCGACCGACGGGCGGGCCGTGCCGCGCAGCGAGTACGGCGCGATGGTGGTCTTCGCCGCGGTGTTCTGGCTCCAGTCCAGGAACACCTTGCCCGGCCGCAACGCCTTGGTCATCTTCCACACGACGAGGTCCGGCTGCGCCTCCGCGAGCTCCCGGGCGACCTGCTGGGCCTGGTCGCGGACCTGCTCGGCGTTCTTGCGGCCCGGCAGCGCGGCGTACAGGTGGAGGCCCTTGCTGCCGCTGGTCACCGGGGCGGTCGGCAGGCCCAGGGCGGCCAGTCGCTCGCGCACCAGCAGCGCGACCCGGCAGCACTCGTGCAGGCCGGCGGGCGCGCCCGGGTCCAGGTCGATCACCAGCCGGTCGGGGTTGGTGGGCTGGTTGTTCCGGCCGAACCTCCACTGCGGCACGTGCAGCTCGAGGGAGCCGAGGTTGACCAGGTAGGTGAGCGCGTCGACGCCGTCCACGACGGGATAGGTGACCGTGTCCCCGCCGCCGCGTGACCCGCTCGAGCGGACCGGCACGGCGCGCAGCCAGCGCGGCGCCCCGGAGGGCAGGTTCTTCTCGAAGAAGCGGCCCTCGCCGGTGCCGTCGGGCCAGCGGATCCGGGTCACCGGACGGTCGGCGACGTGCGGCAACAGCACCGGCGCGACCCGGGCGTAGTAGTGCAGCACCTCGCCCTTGGTGGTCCCCGAGCCCGGGTACATCACCTTGCCCAGGTTGCTGATCTTCAGGGTGCGGCCCCCGACCTCGACGGTGAGCTGCTCCTCGGCCACGCCTACTCCTTCCCGAGGTCGGTGGCGGACAGGTCGGGCCGGACCCCGAGGTAGCTCGGCTGCCGCAGCCGCCCGGCCGCGGTCACGCCGAGCGAGGCCACCTCGACGACCACCTCCGGGCGCACCCACACCGCGCCGGCCGCGTCCACACGCGGGACGGCCGCGCCGAAGGGCGGCTCGCCGGTCCGCAGCGGCTCGAGCAGGGCCTGCAGCCGCTTGCCCTCACGGCCCGCGATGCCGCTGCCCACGCGGCCACGGAACACCAGGCCGTCCGGGCCGGGCTCGCCGACCAGGACCGCGCCAAGGCGGGTGGTGCTGTCCGTCTCGTGGCGCCAGCCCCCGACGACGTACGACGTGGTCTGCCGGTGCGGGAACTTCAACCAGTCGTTGCTGCGCCGGCCCGGGTAGTAGCGCGAGCTGCGCTTCTTGCTGACCACACCCTCCAGCCCCTGGTCGGCGGTGATGTCGAGCAGGGTCCTCCCGTCGTCGTACGTCGGAGGCACCTGCCAGTGCGGCCCGGCCAGGCCGACCGACTCCAGCACCGCCCGCCGCTCCTTCCACGGCCGCCCGGTGAGGTCCTGCCCGTCGAGGCGCAGGATGTCGAAGACGAGCAGGGTGACCGGCTTGCTGCGCGACAACGCCTCGGCGCGCCGGACGTCGCGCACGTGCATCCGGTCCGCGATCGCCGCGAACGTCGGGATGCCGTCGGAGAACGCCACTACCTCCCCGTCGAGCAGCATCGCCTGGCCACGCTGACGAGCCACCTGCACCAGGCCCCGCAGCTCGGGGAAGGCCGCGGTGACGTCGTTCTCGTTGCGCGAGCGGACCACGAACCCGGTGGGGCCGACCTCGACCAGCACCCGCATCCCGTCCCACTTGACCTCGTGCACCCACTCGGGGCCGGTGGGTAGCTCGGTCCCGCGACTAGCCAGCATCGGGCGCATGGGTACATCCTGCATGCTGTGGGTACGTGTCTGCCCACAGACGTCTGGCGAGGACAGGAGCGAACCGCGTGCGTGCGATCTGGAAGGGCGCCGTCTCGTTCGGGCTGGTCAGCGTGCCGGTCAAGCTGTACGCCGCCACGGAGAACCACGACATCTCGTTCCGGCAGGTGCACGCCAAGGACGGCGGCCG
>DASSKA010000213.1:0-5111 GCA_035690905.1 Nocardioidaceae bacterium
CTGCGCCTCCAACGCCGCCGCCGCGGCCAACGCCTCGGTCAGCTCGTGGTCCTCCAGGCACGACGCCGGCACCGACCCCGCCGCCCGGGTCCGCTCACCCGCGGCAGCCAGCAGCCCCGACACCGCCCGCTTCGGGTCGAAACCCGGGAACTCGCTGATGCTGATCGCCATGACCCGATCACATCGGAGACCACCGACAAAAACGGCCCCTGAACCTCCATGGTCTAGACCATTTTCGAAGAAAGTTTCGCAGGTACGGCCCTTTGGTTTCTTGTCGGACGCGAGAGGCGGCGCTCTCGAGGGCCTAGCCCCACCAACCTGACCGGTCAGGCGGCCGGGGACAGCTCCGCCTCCGGCGCCTCGACCGAAGCCGAGCGCTCTACCCGGCCCTGCCGGCCGAGCAGCAGCGCGGCGACCACGACCCCGGCGAGCACGAAACCGCTGGCGGTCAAGAACGCCGCCGGCATCCCGCTCACGAGGTTCCCGGGCGTGCCGGCGGAGGCGAACACGGTGACCAGCACCGCCAGGCCCAGCGACCCGCCGACCTGCTGGCCCATCTGCAGCAGCCCGGACGCGGAGCCGGCGTGCTCGGGGGCGACCTCGCTGAGCATCGCCACGGTCAGCGGCATGAAGCCGAGGCCGGCGCCCACGCCGATCAGCAGCATCGGCACCAGCAGGTGCGGCAGGTAACCGCTCGTCGTGCCGATCGTGCTCATCACTAGGTTGGCGGCGGCGACGAGCGTGAGCCCGACGAGCACCACCGGCCGGACCCCGAACCGGCCGACGAGCCGGGGGCTGACCCGCGAGGTGGCGAAGATCAGCAGGGTCAGGGGCAGGAAGGCGAGCCCAGACTGGAGCGCGCCGTACCCGAGCACCGCCTGCATGAACTGCACGCTGAAGAAGAAGAAGCCGAACTGCGAGCCGATGAAGAGCGCCATCACCGACACCGCCCCGGCGCGGCCGCGGTGGCGAAGCAGGGAGAGGTCGAGGACGGGCGCGGGGGCACGGCGCTCGATGATGACGAACGCGAGGAGGAGTACGACGGCCGCCGCGAACGCGGCCACCGTTCCGGGCGACGACCAGCCGTGGTCGGGCGCGTGGATGAACCCGAGCACCAACGCCGACGAGCCGAGGGTCGCGGTCACGGCACCGGGGATGTCGAAGCGTCCCGGCCGGCGGGCGGTCTCGGCGACGAAGCGCGGCACCAGCGCCAGCACCAGCGCACCGATCGGCACGTTGATGAACAGCGACCAGCGCCACGACGCGTATCCGGTGAGCGCCCCGCCGAGCAGCAGGCCCAGCGACCCTCCAGCGGACGACACCGCACTGAACAACGCCAGCGCCCGGTTCCGGGCGGCTGGGGTCTCCGCGGAGGTGCTGATCAGCGCCAGCACGTTCGGTGCGGCGACCGCCGCGCCGACGCCCTGCAGCGCGCGGGCGGCCACCAGCAGGCCGGCGCTCGGAGCGAGCCCCCCGAGCAGTGACCCGAGCGTGAAGACGGCGACGCCTGCGAGGAAGGTGCGCCGGCGGCCGAGCACGTCGCCGACGCGCCCACCGAGCAGCAGCAGGCCGCCGAAGGTGAGCGTGTAGCCGTTCAGCACCCAGGACAGCGACGCGGTGGTGAACCCCAGGTCGTCGCTGATCCGGGGCAGCGCGACGTTGACCACGGTCAGGTCCAGGATCAGCATCAGCTGGACCAGCATCACCAGGCCGAGGCCTACGGCCTGCCGGCGGATGCGGGGCAGCCCAGGGGCTGCGGAGGAGAGAAGCTGGGACACGGGAGGATCCTTCGAACGAGGAGTACGATATCCGGAGAGTGCCTCCGAGCGGAGAGGCTCTCCGGTTAGCGACTATACGGAGACTGTCTCCGGTTAGGCAAGGGGTTTTTAGACGTGTCCGCGCAGCGTGCTGCCGAGGAGCACGGCGCAGCCCAGCATCATGGCGCTGCTGAGAAGCCGTTGCGCGCCGATGCTCAGCGCAACCGCGACAAGATCCTGGACGCGGCCAGGGCCGCCTTCCGGGAGCGAGGCGCGGGCTGCTCGCTCGACGAGATCGCCAAGCGCGCCGGGGTCGGCGCCGGCACCCTCTACCGGCACTTCCCGACCCGCGACGACCTGATCGACGCGGTGATGCGCAACTGGGCCGAGCGCATCGAGGCCGACAGCCAGGCAGTCGTCGAGTCCGACCTGCCGCCCCGGACGGCGCTCACCGACTGGTTCAACCGGTTCGTCGAGAACGTCGGCATCTACCAGGGTGCGGCCGCCAAGCTGATGTCCGCGATGGACGACCCGAAGTCCCCCATCTACCGCAAGTGCCAGGTCCTCGTCGCTGCCAACGCCAAGGTGCTCGACAGCGTGCGGGCGAAGGGCGCGCTGCGGGACGACGTCGACGCCCGCGAGGTGATGCGCCTGGTCAGTGGGGTGGCGTCGGTGGCGGACAGCTCGCGCCTGGCGCCGGACCAGGCCGGCCCGATGCTGGCGATCGTCCTGGAGGGGATCCTCAAGCCCGAGTAGCTCAGTGACGCGGGCGTCCGCCAGGGATGTGAATGCCGGCGGGTGGGTAGAAGGCGGCCATGGCGATGCTGTTCACCAACGGGGCGGTCTTCGACGGCCACCAGCACCTGACCGGGGTCTCGGTCCTCACCGACCAGGGCCGGATCGTCGGCGTCGGGCCCGACCTGCAGGACGAGGCGCGCGGGGCGGAGGAGGTGGACCTCGCCGGCGGGCTGCTCGTGCCCGGCTTCACCGACGCGCACATGCACCCGATGGTCGGCGGGCTGGAGCGGCTGCGCTGCGAGATGTACGACCTGAGCAGCCCGGACGACTACCTCGACGCGATCCGCAAGCACGCCGAGAAGGAGCCGGACACCGAGTGGTTCCGAGGCGGCGGATGGTCGGTGGGGGCCTTCCCGCCCGGCGGTCCCACCGCGGAGATGCTGGACAAGGTGGTGCCGGACCGGCCCGCGTTCCTGCCGAGCAGCGACCACCACGACGCCTGGGTGAACACCAAGGCGCTGGAGGTCGCCGGCATCACCGCGGAGACGCCGGACCCGCCGGACGGCTGGTTCGAGCGCGACGAGCACGGCCGGCCCACGGGCACGGTCCGCGAGGCGGCGATGGCCATGGTGCAGCGGCACCTGACCACCAGCCGCGAGGAGTACTACCGCGCGCTGCTCGAGGCGCAGGCCTACCTGCACTCGTGGGGCATCACCGGCTGGCACGACGCGCTGATCGGCGGGTACGCCGGCATCGACGACCCCACGCAGGCCTACCTGGACGCGCTGTCGGCCGGGAAGCTCACCGCCCGGGTGCGGGCCTCCCAGTGGTGGGACCGGCACCGCGGTGTCGAGCAGGTCGAGGAGCTCGTCGAGAACCGGCGGCGGCTCGCCGAGGCTGGCCTGGACGCCGGCTCGATCAAGGTGATGGTCGACGGCATCGGGGAGACGTTCACCGCCGCGGTCACCGAGCCCTACCTCGGTGAGCTGCACTGCGCCTGCGGCGACCGCGGCCTCGCCTTCTTCGACCACCAGCAGCTGTACGACGCGGTGACCGCCCTGGACGCGGCTGGCTTCCAGGCCCACTTCCACGCGATCGGCGACCGCGCGGTGCACGACGCGCTGGACGCCGTCGAGCAGGCCCGCCGGGCGAACGGGCTCAACGACCACCGGCACCAGATCGCGCACATGCAGCTGGTCCGGCCCGAGGACCGGCCCCGGTTCCGCAGGCTCGGAGTGGCGGCCAACCTGGAGGGCATGTGGGTGCGCAAGGAGACCCCGGCGGTGCAGCTCGTGCTGCCGCACCTGGACCCGGAGCGAGCCGGCTGGCACTACCCGTTCGCCGACATCGCCGCGACCGGCGCCCACATGGCCGGGGGCAGCGACTGGCCGGTCAACCCGCCCGAGCCGATCGGGGCCATCCATGCGCTCGTGAACCGCCGCAAGCACGTCGAGGGCGAGGAGAAGCCGGAGCCGCTGCTGCCGGAGCAGGGACTGACGCTCACCGAGGCGGTGCGCTGCTACACCAGCGGCTCGGCGTTCGTGAACCACCAGCCGGACACCGGCACGATCCAGGTCGGGTCGCGCGCCGACCTCGCGGTGCTGGACCGGGACCCGTTCGCCGGGCCGCTGGACGAGATCGGTGCGGCGACGGTGACGCTGACCTGTGCGGCCGGTCAGGTGGTCTTCTCGTCGTAACCACCAGCAGACCCGCGGACTCGACCCGTTGGTTAGCAAACGCTAACCTGGGGTGACGGACGTGGAGGCGGGAGGCGACCAGTGACGGCGAACCAGGTGCAGGACGTCGAGGCACCGGTGGGCATGCGCGCGCTCGTGGACGAGCTGCGGGAGCGGCTCGCGCGGGTGCGGGTCGGCGGCTCGGAGGCGGCCCGCAAGAAGCACCTCGGGCGCGGCAAGCTGTTGGTCCGCGACCGGGTGGACCGGCTGCTTGACCCGGGCAGCCCGTTCCTCGAGCTCAGCCCGCTGGCGGCCCACGGCATGTACCAAGACGCCGTACCCTCCGCCGGAGTCGTCACCGGCATCGGCCGGGTCAGCGGCCGCGAGTGCGTCGTGGTCGCCAACGATGCCACCGTCAAGGGCGGCACCTACTACCCGATGACGGTCAAGAAGCACCTGCGCGCCCAGGAGGTCGCCAGGGCGAACCGGCTGCCGTGCATCTACCTCGTCGACTCCGGCGGCGCGTTCCTGCCGATGCAGGACGACGTGTTCCCCGACAAGGAGCACTTCGGCCGGATCTTCTTCAACCAGGCCAACCTGTCCGCGCAGGGCATCCCGCAGGTCGCCGCGGTGATGGGGTCGTGCACCGCCGGCGGCGCCTACGTCCCGGCGATGTCGGACGAGTCCGTGATCGTCAAGGACCAGGGCACGATCTTCCTCGGCGGACCACCGCTGGTGAAGGCCGCCACCGGTGAGGTGGTCAGCGCCGAGGAGCTCGGCGGCGCCGACGTGCACGCGCGTCAGTCCGGCGTCGCGGACCAATTGGCCGACGACGACATGCACGCGCTCGCGATCGCCCGGCGGATCGTCGCGCACTCGAATCTCGCGCGCGGCGCGGACGCCGCGTCAGCAGACGCTCCGGCGCCGGAGTACTCCGCTG
>DASSKA010000214.1:0-16208 GCA_035690905.1 Nocardioidaceae bacterium
GGCACTCCGTCTCCTGGATCCTCCTGCGGACGCCGGTCGGCGCTCGCCCCCGTGCGAGCGCCGGCGTCGGCGAGGCCTCGGCCCGGATGTCCTTGCGCAGCTTGCGCACCCGGGCCTCACGCACGACCCAGTAGACGAGCACGCCCACCCACGGCAGCACGATCAGCACCACCATCCAGCCCACCTTGGCCCACGGGCTGAGCGTGTGGTCGCCCCAGAGGTCGAACACGGCCAGCACCCAGATGGTGACCGCTCCGACCACGACGAAGATCCAAAAGCTCCACAGGAAGACATTTCCGAAGTCGGTCGTGATCTTGTCCACTGGTCAGCGCCCTTCGTGTGGTCGGTCGGCCCCGGTGGCCGGGACCCATCGTGACCGGGGCGCGCCCAGCCTGCCTCACCCTCATCAGGTGAACCAGGGCCGACGGCGCTAGAGCTGGGACTGGACGCCGGCGAGGAGCTGGCGGGCCATCACGATGCGCTGCACCTGGTTGGTGCCCTCGTAGATCTGGGTGATCTTGGCGTCGCGCATCATCCGCTCGACCGGATAGTCGCGGGTGTAGCCGTAGCCCCCGAGCACCTGGACGGCGTCGGTGGTCACCTGCATCGCAGTGTCGGAGGCGAAACACTTGGCCGCGGCGCCGAAGAACGTCAGGTCGTCGTCGCCGCGCTCGGACCGGCCGGCCGCGGCGTAGGTCAGCTGACGGGCCGCTTCCACCTTCATGCCCATGTCGGCGAGCAGGAACTGCAGGCCCTGGAACGACGAGATGGACCGGCCGAACTGCTCACGCTCCTTGGCGTAGGCGAGGGCGTGGTCGAGGGCACCCTGGGCGATGCCCACCGCCTGGGCGGCGATGGTGACCCGGGTGTGGTCGAGGGTGCGCATCGCGGTCCGGAAGCCGGTGCCCGGTTCGCCGATCACCCGATCGGCGGGCACACGCACGTTGTCGAGGTAGACCTCACGCGTCGGCGACCCCTTGATCCCGAGCTTGCGCTCCGGGGCCCCGAAGGAGAGGCCCGGGTCGCCCTTCTCCACCACGAACGCCGAGATCGAGCGACCTTCGACGTCCGGGTCGGTGACCGCGAAGACCGTGTAGTAGTCGGAGACGCCGGCGTTGGTGATCCACCGCTTCACGCCGTTGAGCACCCAGCCGTCACCGTCGCGAACGGCCCGGGTGCGCATCGCCGCCGCGTCCGAGCCGGCCTCGGGCTCGGACAGGCAGTAGGAGAACATCGCCTGGCCGGCGGCCACCGGGGCGAGGTACTTCTTCCTGAGCTCCTCCGACCCGGCCAGCAGCAGCGGCATGGTGCCGAGCTTGTTGACACTCGGGATCAGCGAGGACGCGGCACAGGCGCGGGCCACCTCCTCGATCACGATGCAGGTTGCCAGCGCGTCGGCGCCCGCCCCGCCGTACTCCTCGGGGATGTGCGGGGCGGCGAAGTCGGCCGCGACCAGTGCGTCGTACGCCGCCTTGGGGAACTCGCCGGATTCGTCGACGGCCGCGGCGTGCGGCGCGACCTTCGCCTCGCAAAGCTCTCGCACCGCGGCGCGGATGGCACGGTGCTCCTCGGAGAGGGAGAACAGGGGCTGATCGGGAGACATAGCGGGATTCTAGGAAGCACCTGAGCTTCCGCGGCACGTAGCCTGGGTGCATGTCAGCCACGTCACAGTCGTCCGTGCCAGCCTGGCTCGACCCGGGCAGCATCAGGTTCATGCTGCACGAGTGCAAGACCTGGGCGGTGGTCGGGCTCAGCGGCGATCACGGTCGCACGGCCTTCCAGATCGCCCGGTTCCTCCAGGAGCAGGGCAAGCGGATCGTGCCCATCCACCCTTCGGCGGCCGAGGTGCTCGGCGAGCGCGGGTACCCGACCCTCGCCGACGTGCCGTTCCCGATCGACGTCGTCGATGTGTTCCGGCGCTCCGCGGCAGCGGGCGAGTTCGCCGACCAGGCCGTGCAGGTCGGCGCCCACGGAGTGTGGTTCCAGCTGGGCGTCGTCGACCACGACGCCTTCGAGCGGACCACCGCCGCAGGGGTGCCGATGGTGATGGACACCTGCCCGCTCATCGAGTGGCCGCGCCACTCCTGACTCCCGGCTAGAAGCCGACGGTCCGGTTCGCCTCGCCGCGCACGGCCCGGCCCTTGGCCTTCGCCTTCTCCCGAAGCTCCTCCTGGAAGCGCACCATCTTGCCGCGCAGCTCGGCGTCGGACGCCGCCAAGATGCGTACGGCGAGCAGCCCGGCATTGCGGGCGTTGCCGATCGACACGGTCGCGACCGGGACGCCGGCCGGCATCTGCACGATCGACAGCAACGAGTCCATCCCGTCCAGGTGCTTGAGCGGCACCGGGACCCCGATCACGGGCAGCGGGGTGACCGCGGCGAGCATGCCGGGCAGGTGGGCCGCGCCGCCGGCGCCGGCGATGATCACCGCCAGGCCACGGTCGGCGGCCGCCTTGCCGTAGGCGAGCATCTCCTCGGGCATCCGGTGCGCGGACACGACGTCGGCCTCGTAGCCGATCCCGAACTCCTCCAGGGCCCCGGCGGCCGCCTTCATGGTCGGCCAGTCCGAGTCCGATCCCATCACGATGCCGACCCGGGGGGGCTCGACAGGCTCGACCACCGGGCTCGTCATTCGCTGTCCTCCCCGAGGTCCCCGCGGAACCAGGCCGCGGCGTGCCGGGCCCGCTCGACCACGTCGTCGAGATCGTCGCCGTAAGCGGTCACGTGGCCGACCTTCCGGCCGGGCCGCAGCGACTTGCCGTACAGGTGCACCTTGAGGCGCGGGTCGCGGGCGAACACGTGCGGGTACCCGTCGTACAGCTCCCCCACCGGACGGTCGGCCGGCCCGCCGAGGATGTTGACCATCACGGTCCACGGGGCGCGCGTGTCGGGGCTGCCGAGCGGCAGGTCCAGCACCGCGCGGAGGTGGTTCTCGAACTGGCTGGTCACCGCGCCGTCGATGGACCAGTGCCCGGTGTTGTGCGGCCGCATGGCCAGCTCGTTGACCAGCACCCGGCCGTCGACGGTCTCGAACAGCTCCACCGCGAGGATGCCGGTCACGTCGAGCTCGGAGGCCACGTCCATGGCGATCCGCTGCGCCCGCACGGCGAGCTCGGGGTCGAGGTCGGGGGCCGGGGCGATCACCTCCCAGCAGATCCCGTCGCTCTGCACCGACTCCACGACCGGGTAGGCCGCCACCTGGCCGGACGGGGAGCGCGCGACGAGCGCCGACAGCTCGCGCCGGAAGCCCACCCTTTCCTCGGCAAGGATCTCGACGCCGGTGCGGTGCGCGGTCTCGAACACCGGGCCGCAGTCCGCGGCGCCCCCGACGACCCAGACACCCTTGCCGTCGTAGCCGCCACGGGTGGTCTTGAGCACGACGGGGAAGCCGCCCACCGACTCGGCGAACCGCTCGACCGACTCGGCGTCGGCGACGAGCGCGTTGCGGGGGCAGGGCACGCCGAGGTGCTGGAGCCGCGCCCGCATCACGCCCTTGTCCTGAGCGTGCACGAGCGCCTGCGGGCCGGGCCGGCAGGCGTGGCCCTCCTCGGTCAGGACGTGCAGGTGCTCGGTCGGCACGTGCTCGTGGTCGAAGGTGACCACCGAACAGCCCTCGGCGACCTTGCGGAGCACGTCGAGGTCGCGGTAGTCGCCGACGAGGGTGTCGGGCACGACCTGGGCCGCCGAGACGTCCGGGCCCTCGGCGAGCAGCCGCAGCGGCACCCCGAGGGCGACCGCAGCCTGCGCCATCATCCGCGCGAGCTGGCCGCCGCCGATGACGGCAAGCACCGGGCTGGCAGGGTCGAGCGGGGGCGGGGTGGCTGCGTCACGCGGGGCGGGTGGGGTCACCCGTCGAGGGTATCGAGTGCGGGTCAGGAGGCGGACTTCGCCTGCTCGGCGGACTGCGGCGGAGCGACCTCGAAACGCAGGCCGCGGCCCCGGATCGTGCTGATCAGGCTCGGCCGGCGGGTGTCGTCGCCGAGCTTCTTGCGCACCCAGCCCAGGTGCACGTCGATGGTCTTGGCCGAGGTCCAGAAGTCGGTCTGCCAGACCTCGCGCATCAGCTCGTCGCGGGTGACGATCTGTCCCGGCCGCCTGATCAGCGCATGCAGCAGCTCGAACTCCTTGTTCGACATCCTGATCTCGACCCCGTCGCGCCACACCCGACGGGACTCGACGTCGAGGTCCACCCCCTGCACACTGATCATGGCCGTAAGGTTAAGGGGACATTTCGGACACCGTTGGCAGAATCCAAGAATCCACAGGCCGCTTCGACGGGCGGTCTAGACCTTGCGAGACTCGGGGGTCCTCAGCCCGTCCCCCGGCCGGGGGGCGCTCAGAGCCGGCGGACGGCCACCGGCTCGACGAGGCCGAAACCGCGCACCGGACGGGGCGGCAGCGGCCGGGTGTCGAACTGGTCGGTGGGCAACCGGTCGGCGGTCGCGTGGTCGGTGATCACCCGGTTGCGCCGGGCCAGCGTGGTCAGCCGGGCGGCCATGTTCACCGGCGGGCCGAACACGTCACCCATTCGGGTGACAACAGCGCCGGTGGAGAGCCCGACGCGCACGTCGGGAAGGCGGCTGTCCCGGCCGATCACGTCCACGATCCCCACCGCTATCTGCAGCGCCCGGACCGGGTCCTCGCAGACGAAGAGCACCGAGTCGCCGAGGGTCTTGATCACCCGGCCGTGCCGGGCGGCCACCACGTCGGCGCAGCGCGACTCGAACACCTCCACCAGGTCCCCGATGCGGTCCTCGTCCATCTCGTTGGACAGCGCCGTGAAGCTGACCAGGTCGGCGAAGCCCACGGTCACGTCGGTGGTGTGCAGGTCCTCGTCCTTGGCGCCGAGCACCTCGACCCGGCCGACCGCGGCGGCCAGGTGCCGTCGCCAGGCGTAGATGAGCATCTGCTCGAAGGGTGCGCCGACCTCTTCGGCGATCCGCAGGGCGCTCCCGAGCCGGCTGCCGGTGGCCTCCTCCCCCGCCTCGAGCTGCTCGACCCGAGAGGCCAGCGTGGCCACCTGCCAGTCGGCGAGCCGGGCCATGGTACGTCCGACCGCCCGCGTCAGCCGCACCGCGGTGTCGAAGTCGATGACGCCGGCTTCGACGGCCCTGACCAGGGTGCTCAGGGCGGCCAGGTCCGCATCGGTGAACGCCGGGTGCTCGCCCGCGTCGGGGAACCCGAGGGCCCTCCAGAGCCGGCGGGCCTGCTCGACCGTCACCCCGGCCGCCGTGGCGACGTCCTCGCTGGTCAGCGCGGGCGACTGCCCCAGGATCGCCCGCTCGAGCCGTTCGCGGGTGTAGCCGGCGGCGTCCGCCCCGGTCATCGGCCCGTGCCGGGGATCACGCCATGAGTCACGTCATGAATCTTCTCACGTCCCTGGGCCCGGCTCCGGCCGCACATGGACGACGTCGCCCGCCCCCAGCAGCCGACTGCCGGCGGCCGTGCGCACCTGGAGCCGCCCGTCGCCGTCGACGCCGACGGCTTCACCGAGGACCGGGTCGCCGGAAGGCAGCTCCACGCGCACCTGGCGGCCGATCGTCGCGCACCGCCGCACGTAGGCCGCGTGCAGCCCCGCGTCCGGGTCCCCGCGCTCGGCCGACCACTGCAGGTAGAGCGCCTCGAGGGCGCGGAGCACCTCCCGCAGGATCACCGAGCGGTCCAGCGTGCTCGCGCCCGCGAGCTCCAGCGAGGTCGCGGTCGGCACCGGCAGCTCGTCGCGGGTCGAGGAGACGTTGATGCCCACCCCGAGCACCGCCGCCGCCGAACCTGGCCGCTCGACCCGCTCCACGAGCAGGCCGGCGAGCTTCCGGTCGTCCACCATCACGTCGTTGGGCCACTTCAGCGCGCACGGCACGTCGGTGACGCGGCGTATTCCCTCCGCAACCGCGATCCCGGCGAGCAGCGGCAGCCACGGCCACCGGGCGGGCGGCACCCGCTGCGGGACCAGCAGCGACGAGAAGGTCAGCGCGGCACGGGCCGGGGTGATCCAGCTGCGGTCCAGCCGGCCCCGGCCCTCGGTCTGGTGCTCGGCCACGAGCACCAGCCCCTCCGGCTCACCGGTCCGGGCGCGCTCGGAGACCGCCCCGTTCGTCGACGGGGACTCGTCGACCACCTCGACCGCGCGCCAGATCGACGCGCCTCCCGTCAGAGCGGCGGTCAGCGCGGCTCGGTCCAGAGGAGGGCGGCGCAGGTCGTCGAACCTCACAGGCACTAGCCTGACCTACCGGACCCCGAGGAGGCGAACCGTGAGCGAAGCGAGGATCGGCGGCACCGAAGTCCCCGAGGACGACTCGATCGACGTGCACACCACTGCGGGCAAGGTCGCCGACCTCGACCGCCGGCTGCACGAGGCGGTGCACGCGGGCTCGGCCAGGGCGATCGAGAAGCAGCACGCGAAGGGCAAGAAGACGGCCCGTGAGCGCGTCGAGGAGCTGCTGGACGAGGGCAGCTTCGTCGAGCTCGACGAGCTGGCCCGGCACCGGTCGACCGCGTTCGGGATGGAGAAGAACCGTCCGTACGGCGACGGGGTGGTGATCGGCTACGGCACCGTCGAGGGCCGGCAGGTGTGCGTGTTCGCGCAGGACTTCACGGTGTTCGGCGGCTCCCTCGGCCAGGTGTTCGGCGAGAAGATCGTCAAGGTCATGGACCTGGCCATGAAGACCGGCTGCCCGGTGATCGGCATCAACGACTCCGGCGGGGCCCGCATCCAGGAGGGCGTGGTCTCCCTCGGGCTCTACGGCGAGATCTTCCGCCGCAACGTGCACGCCTCCGGTGTGGTTCCGCAGATCTCGCTGATCATGGGCCCGTGTGCCGGCGGGGCGGTGTACTCCCCCGCGGTCACCGACTTCACCGTGATGGTCGACCAGACCAGCCACATGTTCATCACCGGTCCGGACGTGATCAAGACCGTCACCGGCGAGGACGTCTCCATGGAGGACCTCGGCGGTGCCCGGTCGCACAACACCAAGTCCGGCAACGCGCACTACATGGCCTCCGACGAGTCGGACGCGATCGAGTACGTCAAGGCGCTGCTGTCCTACCTTCCGCAGAACAACCTCGACGAGCCGCCGGCGTTCGACGAGCCGGTCGACCTGGAGATCACCGACGAGGACCGGGCGCTGGACTCGCTGGTCCCGGACAGCCCGAACCAGCCCTACGACATGCACACCGTGGTCGAGTCGGTGCTCGACGACGGCGACTTCCTCGAGGTGCAGGCGATGTTCGCCCCGAACATCGTGGTCGGCTTCGGCCGGGTCGAGGGCCACCCGGTCGGTGTGGTCGCCAACCAGCCGATGCAGCTGGCCGGCACCCTCGACATCGATGCCTCGGAGAAGGCCGCGCGCTTCGTGCGCACCTGCGACGCGTTCAACATCCCGGTGCTCACCTTCGTGGACGTGCCGGGCTTCCTGCCGGGCACCGACCAGGAGTGGAACGGCATCATCCGTCGCGGCGCCAAGCTGATCTTCGCCTACGCCGAGGCCACCGTGCCGCTGGTCACCGTGATCACCCGCAAGGCGTACGGCGGAGCGTACGACGTGATGGGGTCCAAGCACCTCGGTGCCGACATGAACCTGGCCTGGCCGACCGCGCAGATCGCCGTGATGGGCGCGCAGGGCGCGGTGAACATCCTCTACCGCAAGGAGCTCGCCGACGCGGAGCAGTCCGGGCGGCAGGAGGAGCTCCGGGCGGACCTGATCACGGAGTACGAGGACCACCTGGCCAACCCGTACCTCGCGGCCGAGCGCGGCTACATCGACGCGGTGATCCAGCCGCACGAGACCCGCACCGAGGTCGTCCGGTCGCTGCGGCTGCTGCGTTCCAAGCGCGAGAAGCTGCCGCCGAAGAAGCACGGGAACATCCCGCTATGAGCACCCCACGAAGCTGCTCGCTGCGCTCGCACCTCCGCGGGGACCCCGCATGAGCACCCCAGAGGGTCGGCCGCAGCTGCGGATCGTCAAGGGTGACCCGACCGCCGAGGAGATCGCCGCGCTGGTCGCGGTGCTGCAGGCCGCCACATCCGCCGGCGGCGAACCACCGCGCCGCAAGCCGCTCTCGGAGTGGGCGGCGCCTCACCGCAGGCTGCGCACCGCCTTCCCGTCCGGCCGCTCCGGCTGGCGAGCCAGCGCGCTGCCACGCTGAGCGGTCGAGCGCCAGGCACGCACGGCCGCGTCGCCGCACAGCCAGACCAGCACCGCGTTGCGCGCGACCAGCACCGCGACCGCCCATCCCGAGCCCGGATGGTGCCCGACCAGGTCGCCGTAGTACACGGGGAACTCCAGCTGGGTGAGCAGGGTCGCGGCGAGCAGGCCGCCCGCCCAGCGCAGCTGCGCGGCACGCTGCGAGCCGGCGACGACGACCGCGGCGGCGGCCATCGGCAGCAGCCAGAGCAGGTACTGCGGGCTGAGCACCCGGCTGCTGACCACGAAACCGGTGACCGCTGCCAGGGCGGCCCAGCAGACCGCCGGCACGGTTGCCCCGGCCCGCCACAGCCGCCACCAGATCACCGCGAGCCCGGCCGCCACCAGCACCGTGAGCACGGTGGACAGGTGCACGAGCACGGCGACACCGGGACCGGTGACCTCGAAGGCGTGCGCCGGTCCGTAGGAGACCGTGTAGCTGCCGGGCGCTACCACCCAGCCGGCCATCGCCGGTGAAGCGGCCACCGACTCGATCTGCAGTCCCCGGCCGCCCTGGAAGGCGAGCGGTGAGACCAGCCGGCCCCAGCCGGCCACAACCACGGTGCCGGCGACCACGAACCCGGCGACGGCCGCGGTCACCCGGAGCACCGGCCCCCGGCTCGACCGCCTCCCGGCCATCGCCGGCAGCAGGAGCGCGGGCCACAGCTTGACCGCGGCCCCGGCCGCCGCCGCCGCCGCGGCCAGGCCCGGCCGCCGGGCAAGCAGCAGCAGCGCCGCACCGGCGAGCACGCCCGGGACGATGTCGAACCGCGCGAGGGCGGTGGCCCCGAGCAGCGGTACGCCCAGCAGCCACACCGCCAGGGCCGCGTTCCGGGTCTCGCCGCCCTGCCAGTGCAGCAGCACGGTGAACGCTGCGTCGGCCGCCAGTGCGAGGACCAGGAGCAGCTGTGCGTACGTCTGGAGCCCGCCTCCGAGCGGCTGGGCCAGCAGCCACGGCACGGCCAGCACCGCCACCCCGGCGAGCGGGTACTCCCGCAGCGTGCCGGCCGGCCCCTGCGCCGCGAGCGAGCGCAGACTGTCGGCGAAGTAGGTCACGTCCCCGCTCACCCAGTGCTGCGGGCCGGCGTAGAGCAGCACCAGCAGCCCGCGGGTCACCAGCCACAGCAGCACCGTGGCGGCCGCACGTCCCGGCTCTCGTACCAATCGGCGCCTCGCTACTAGGGTGGTCGCCCGTGACCGACCAAGACAGCCGTCCCGTCGACGCTATCGCGAACGCCTATGTGGACCGCTACGCCGCGCTCGACCCGATCACCGCCACCTTCGCCGGCGTCGCCGGCCACGACGACCGGCTCACCGACCTCTCCCCGGACGGCTTCGCTGCCCGGGAGGCGCTGACCCGCGCGGCACTGGCCGACGCGAGGGCCGCGACACCGGTCGACGCACGCGAGCAGGTCGCCAAGGACGCGTTCGTCGAGCGCCTCGGGCTGCAGGTGGAGCGGTACGACGCGGGGCTGCCGCAGTCGCAGGTAGCCGTCATCACCAGCGGGCTGCACGAGATCCGCGAGGTGTTCGACCTGATGGACACCGACACCACCGAGGCCTGGGAGAACATCGACGCGCGGCTGGCCGCCGTGGCCGCGACGCTTGCCGGCTACCGGCAGACCCTGCTGCAGTCGGCGGCTGCGGGCCAGGTCAGCGCGAGGCGCCAGCTGCACGAGGTCGCCCGGCAGGTCCGCCACTGGACCGGCCAGGAGGGTCACGGCGGGAACTTCTTCCTCAACCTGGTGGCCGGGGCCCGGGCGACCGGGGCGCTGCGCGAGCAGCTGGACCGCCACGCGGCCGAGGCCAGCGAGGCATTCGCCGGCTTCGGCCGGTTCCTGGCCGAGGAGCTCGGGCCACGAGGCCAGGAGGCCGACGCGGTCGGGCGCGAGCGCTACGCCCTGGAGTCGCGGTACTTCCTCGGCGCGGCGGTGGACCTCGACGAGACCTACGCGTGGGGCTGGGAGGAGCTCGCGCGCATCGAGGAAGAGATGGCCGCGGTGGCGGACCGGATCGTGCCCGGCGGCACCCTGGACGACGCGGTCGCCGCGCTCGACGCCGACCCGGCCCGCCGGCTGGCGGGCAAGGAGCGGTTCCGGGCCTGGATGCAGGAGGCCGCCGAGGCCGCGATCGACGAGCTCGCCGATGTGCACTTCGACATCCCGGAGCCGGTACGACGCATCGAGTGCTGTCTCGCGCCCACGGACGACGGCGGCATCTACTACACCGGTCCGAGCGAGGACTTCCGCCGCCCCGGGCGGATGTGGTGGGCCGTCCCGGACGGCGTCGACACCTTCTCCACCTGGCGCGAGGTGACCACCGTCTACCACGAAGGCGTCCCCGGTCACCACCTCCAGGTCGGCCAGACCGCCTACCGGAGCGAGCTGCTGAACCGGTGGCAGCGGCTGATGTGCTGGGTGTCCGGCCACGGCGAGGGCTGGGCGTTGTACGCCGAGCGGCTGATGGACGACCTCGGCTACCTGGACGATCCCGGCAACCGCCTCGGCATGCTCGACGGCCAGGCGCTGCGGGCGGCCCGGGTGGTCGTGGACATCGGCGTCCACCTGCAGCTGGAGATCCCCACCGGCAACCCGTTCGGGTTCCATCCCGGGGAGCAGTGGACCGCGGAGCTGGCCCTCGAGTTCATGCGCCAGCACAGCCGCGACGAGGACGCACGGCTGGTGTTCGAGGTGGACCGGTATCTCGGCTGGCCCGGCCAGGCCCCGTCGTACAAGGTCGGCGAACGCATCTGGCTGCAGGCCCGCGACGACGCCCGCGCCCGGCTCGGCGCCCGCTTCGACCTCAAGGCGTTCCACCGCGCCGCACTCGACCTGGGCGCCCTCGGGCTGGACCCGCTGCAGCAGGCGCTGGCGAGGGTCCGATGAGGCTGGTGCTGGCGTCGGCGTCCCCGGCCCGTCTGAAGACCCTCCGCGCGGCCGGTCTGGACCCGGAAGTCCTGGTCTCCGGCGTGGACGAGTCGCAGGTGACCGAGGCCGATCCGGCGGTGCTGGCCACCGAGCTGGCCACCCGCAAGGCGCGCACGGTGGCCGCCGGCATCCAGGACGCCTGGGTGGTCGGCTGCGACTCCGTCCTGGAGATCGACGGGCAGGTGCACGGCAAGCCTTCCGACCCGGAGTCGGCCCGGCGCCGCTGGCTCACCATGCGCGGGCGGTCCGGCGTGCTGCACACCGGGCACTGCGTGATCGACACCGGCTCCGGCCGGGAGGTGGTCCGGGCCGCGAGGACCGTGGTCCGCTTCGCCGCGGTCACGGACGCGGAGATCGACGCCTACGTCGCCACCGGCGAACCGCTGGAGGTCGCGGGCGCGTTCACCATCGACGGACTCGGCGGCGCCTTCATCGACGGCGTCGAAGGCGACCCGCACACCGTGGTGGGCATCAGCCTGCCGCTGCTGCGCCGCATGCTCGCCGACCTCGGCGTGTGCTGGACCAACCTGTGGTCCCCATCGGTGCGCGGCTGATCGAAGCTCTGCTCCCCGGTGACCAGAAGCCGCAGGTCACGGCTGCGGGGAGGCAACCTGTGGCTGACGCAGCGGCTCGACGGCCGGCGGCTTCACGAACACGAACGTGCGGAACGCGATGAAGCGGGCGGCGGTGCCGAGCACGAGACCCACCCCGTTCGCCGCCACGTTGTCCGAGAGCGGGTCCTCGCGGTGCAGCAGGTACCGGCTGACGGCCAGGCACAGCAGCGGGATCGCCATGGAGGCCAGGTTGATGGCCACGAACGCCACTCGGCCACCCGCCGGCCCGGTCACCCGCCGGTGCCGGAACGCCCACGACCGGCTGCCCCGGTAGCTCACCACCATGGCCAGGGAGTTGGCGATGACATAGGCGGGCAGCGGCCAGTGCTGCATCGGGGCGGGCAACACCCAGTCGCCGTGCACGAGCGCGTTGAAGATGACGAACGCGAGTGCCGTCGCTACTCCGCCGACCGTGATGAACCTGGCCACCTCACCCGAGAGGCGCTGGAGTCGCGAGCCCACGCTGACAGAGGATAGTCGGGGCCGTCGACGACCAGGGGCAGGCCCTGCCCGAGTCAGGGGCGTCACACCATCTGCGAAGTCGGTGCCCCGCCGGCGGCCGGGTGCCAGAATCTCGCCATGGTCCCCGCCCACCACGTGATGATCGCCGAGCTGGACAGCGTCGAGCAGGCCCGTCTGTGGCGGACGTACGGCGCGCAGGAGACGACCAAACGGCTCACCGCGATCCTCCGCATCGCCACCCTGCTCGAGGGCCGAGTGCTGCTCACCTATGCGCAGCTGCTCGACGGCGTCTTCTTCCTTGCCGTGGGCCCGGACGAGATGGCCCGGCTCCTCGGCGTGGAACAGGGCGAGCTTCCCTTCACCGTTTCCATCGAGTCGCCGTGTGCGAACCTGGCCGACGCGCTCGCCATGGCCGAGAGCCGCGGCCCCGGGTTCGTCTGGTCCAGCAACGAGTTCGGCGGCGGCGACCGGCCCTGGCAGGCACGGCGACGGCAATGGGTGCAGGCGGCCGCCGACGGAGCTGTCGAGATGACGAGGTTCGAGCGGCGCCCCCTCGACCTTTCCGAGGCTCTGCACGACGTCCCGCCCGCCTGCTTGCCCGAAGGGCTCGACGCGGCGATGCGGCGGCGCGGCGGCTCGACCCCCCTGACGGCGTGGACCCGATCCGACCTCGTTGACGCGCTTCGCAAGGCCCATGCGGACGGCGACCTGAGCCATCGCGACGCGATGGAGATCTACTCCTGGTGGAACAACGCGTACTCCTCGGCCCTGGCCGAGAGCAACGCGGCGTCCTGGATCTCGTTCACGAGCGCGACGGATCCCCCGGCTCCGCGCCGCGAACGGTGGAACCTGCACTGGATGGATCTCCGCAAGACCGGTGAGCTCAAGCTCGACGGCAGCCTCATCGACGAGATGACGGAGATGCCTGTGGCTGTGTTCGCGACCGTGAGGTACCGGACCAGAGCAGCCGTGGAGCACTGGCGCCGGCACCCGGGAGCGCTGTCCTTGAACGGAGTCGGCTTCGCGGTCCGGCACGTCGCCGACGCGTCGCCGATCTGGGTGCGGGTGTTCGTGTGGTCCTTCGTGCGCAGCGTGGTCGTCCTGGGCCTGGCCGCCTACGTGCTCCTCGCGGGCCTCCTGGGTGTCGCGGACACGCGGCTGCCGCTGTGGACCGTGCTGGTGGCCGGCTTCCTGGCCTGCATTCCCTGGCAGGAGCTGGCGATGCTCGCACGCTCGCGACCGGGGCAGCTGAGAGCCGTGATCCGGGTACGTCGATCGTGAGCGAGTGGACGGTGGCCTGGGCGACAGCCGGCCCGCCGCTCTTGAGAGTGGACGAGTGCCGGAACGAGGCGGGCCGCACCGAGTACTCCGTCGTGGCACAGAACGGCATTCCCGGCGTCGTCGTGGTGGCCAGGCACGCAACCAGCATCGCCTTCGTCCGTCAGTACCGGCGCACCGTGGGTGAAGAGCTCCTCGAGCTTCCCCGTGGCTTCGGCGAGGCCTCCGACTTCCTGCCCGGCGCAGGGCAGGATGCCGGTGCCGGTCGCGCGGCCGAGCGGGAGCTCGCGGAGGAGACGGGGCTCCGGCTCGAGGACGCGCACACCGTCGGTCGCATCTTCCCGGACACGGGGCTTCTTCGCGGCGCAGTGGACGTGGTCGCCGGGGAGGTCAGCGATCTCACTGCCGGGGCGACCGACGGGGAGGTCTCCGCTCTGGTCTGGCTGTCGCCCGCGGAGGTCGGCCGGCTCATTGCCGACGGTCGGCTGTGTGACGGCATCAGCCTGGCAGCGCTGGCACTGTGCCTGCTCAGACCGGCAGCAGGTGAGTAGAACGATCCGGCCCGGATCACTCCACGGGCAGGCCGCGTCCGCGGGCGATCAGCATCCGCTGCACCTCCGACGTACCCTCGCCGATCTCGAGGACCTTGGCGTCCCGGTAGAAGCGGGCAACCGGGTACTCCTCCATGAAGCCGTAGCCACCGAAGACCTGCGTGGCGATCCTGGTGGCGGTGACGGCGGACTCGGTGGCGTAGAGCTTGGCGACCGCGGCGGCCTGCTTGAACTCACGCATCGGCCGGCGGGCGTCCTTCATGGCGGCGGCCCGGTAGGTGAGCAGCCGCGATGCCTGCAGCATCACCTCGAGGTCGGCCACCTGGAAGGCCACCCCCTGCTTGGCGCCGATGGGCACCCCGAACGTGGTCCGCTCGCCGGCGTACTGCAGCGACATGTCCAGGCAGGCCTGGATGCAACCGACCGCAAGTGCGGCGATGGCCACCCGGCCGTCGTCGAGGGTGGCCAGGAACTGCGCGAAGCCGCGGCCGCGCTCGCCGAGCAGGTTCGACTCCGGCACCCGACAGTCGGTGAAGGTCAGCGGGTGGGTGTCCGAGGCGTGCCAGCCGAGCTTGTCGTAGGCCGGCTCCGCGGTGAAGCCGGGGGTGCCGGACGGCACGATCACGGTGGAGATCTCGGCCTTCCCGTTCTCACGGGTGCCGGTGCGCGCGGTCACGGTGACCAGTGAGGTGATGTCCGAGCCGGAGTTGGTGATGAACTGCTTCGAGCCGTTGATCACCCACTCGCCGTCGGCGAGCTCTGCCTTGGTCTTGGTGGCGCCGGCGTCCGAGCCCGACCCCGGCTCGGTGAGCCCGAAGCCGGCCAGCCGGCGGCCGGCGACCAGGTCGGGCAGCCAGGCCTGCTTCTGCTCGTCGGTGCCGAAGGTCAGGATCGGGTTGATGCCGAGCCCGACACCGGCCTCCAGGGTGATGCCGAGCGACTGGTCGACGCGACCGATCTCCTCGATGGCCACGCACAGGCTCGTGAAGTCACCGTCGGCGCCGGCGCCGCCGTACTCCTCGGGAGAGGTGAGCCCGAACAGGCCGAGGTCACCCATCTTCTGCACCACGTCGGTCGGGAAGTGGTGCTCACGGTCCCAGGATGCCGCGTGCGGGGCGATCTCCTTCTCGGCGAAGTCGCGGACGCTCGCCCGGAACGCCTCGTGCTCCGGGGACAGCTCGTAGGACATGGGTCGCTCCCTGGTCGACTGGTTTACGTTCACTAACTTAGTGCGTCCGACGGGGCGCCGCGATCCACCCCCGAAGGCGGGTCGAGGCCCGCTCCGGGCCAGGCTCTAGACTCCGCTGAGAGCCGACAATCTCGACAGACCGAGATTCTCGACAGGCCCCGATCTCGACAGGCCCCGATCTCGACAGGAGAACGCCGTGACGGTCAAGCCGCTGCAGAAGGTTCTGGTCGCCAACCGAGGCGAGATCGCCGTCCGCGTGGTGCGAGCCTGCAAGGACGCCGGTATCGGTAGCGTCGCGGTGTACGCCGACCCGGACCGGGACGCGCTGTTCGTGCGCCTGGCCGACGAGGCCTACAGCCTGGGCGGCGCGACCCCGGCCGACTCCTACTTGTCCATCGAGAAGATCGTCGACGCCGCCAAGAAGTCCGGCGCCGACTCCGTGCACCCCGGCTACGGCTTCCTCGCCGAGAACGCCGCGTTCGCCCAGGCCGTGCTCGACGCGGGGCTGGTCTGGATCGGCCCCTCCCCCGCCGCCATCGACGCCCTGGGCGACAAGGCCAAGGCCAAGCAGATCGCACAGAAGGCGGACGCGCCGCTCGCCCCCGGCACCAAGGAGCCGGTGAAGGACGCCGACGAGATCGTCGACTTCGCCCGCGCCAACGGCCTGCCGGTCGCGATCAAGGCCGTCTTCGGCGGTGGCGGCCGCGGGCTCAAGGTGGCCCGCACCATCGAGGAGATCCCCGAGCTCTACGAGTCGGCGGTCCGCGAGGCGGTCACGGCGTTCGGCCGCGGCGAGTGCCTGGTCGAGAAGTTCCTCGACCGGCCGCGCCACGTCGAGACCCAATGCCTGGCCGACCAGCACGGCAACGTCGTCGTCGTCAGCACCCGCGACTGCTCGCTGCAGCGGCGCAACCAGAAGCTGGTCGAGGAGGCGCCCGCGCCGTTCCTGACCGACGAGCAGAACCAGCGTCTCTACGAGTCGTCCAAGGCCATCCTCAAGGAGGCCA
>DASSKA010000215.1:0-8582 GCA_035690905.1 Nocardioidaceae bacterium
GGTGGAGCCAAGGGGACTCGAACCCCTAACCCCCTGCTTGCAAAGCAGGTGCGCTACCAATTGCGCCATGGCCCCGGGACGGAGCGAGGGCCCGCGGCAGCGGACCCGTCGTACTCAGGACTTGGCGACCTTGTCGGTGGCCTCGGCCCACAGCGCCTGCTCCTGCTGACCGGCCTTCATCTTCTTGCGGGCCGCGAACGCCGCGGCGGCGCCGACGGCGAGGAGGAGGAGCTTCTTCATGGGTGTCCCTTCCGTGTGGGATGCCGGGGGTGGTGGGCCTACCTGGACTTGAACCAGGGACCTCCTCCTTATCAGGGAGGCGCTCTAACCGTCTGAGCTATAGGCCCGGGGGCGGCGGTGCCGCCGGGGAAGAGTATCGCACCGGCCTGAGCGCGCCCAAACCGAGAGGGGCACGGCGGAGGGGCTAGCGGTCGTCCTCGGCAAGGGTGACCTCGAGGCCGCCGAGCAGAGCCGCCGCGAGGTTGTACAAGAACGCGCACAGCGTCGAGATCGCGGTGATCAGCACCACGTCGACGACCGCCACGATCATCGCGAACCCGACCACCCGGCTGGTGCCGATGTAGTCGCGGATGTCGAACCCGGACTGGTTGTTCCCCAGCAGGTCGGTCACCGTCCGGTTGATCGACTCCCACACGCCGGCGGCGCCGAGCACGGACCAGACGACCGCCACCGCGATCACGGTGACGATCCCGAAAGCGATCGACAGCAGGAACGAGGTCTTCATCACCGACCACGGGTCCAGGTGCGTCAGCCGCAGCCGGGCCTTGCGCGTGCCCCGCGGCTTGGCCTTGCCTGGCGAGGCACTCGGCTCGCGCTTCGGGGGCGCGCTGGTCCGGTCGTCGCGAGACGTGGTCCGGTTAGCCGGGGCGGCCGCCTCCACCACGGCGTTGCTGGCCGTGGCGATCGCGGTGCTCACCCGCTCGGTCAGCGGACGCTTGCCGTCGCCCTCCTGCCCGCCTGTGCGGCTCGGGGCGCTCAACGAGCGTCGCGGCGCCAGTGGGCTGTCGTCGGTGCGGCGGTCAGCCATCAGGTCTCCTCGGTCATCCTCGTTGCACCATCCCCTCGATTGTTGCACCTGGGTGGGAACGGACTAGTCAGGACGTCTCCGGCGCGGGGTCCGGCCCCACGTCGGGTCCCGCGTCGGGTCCCGCGTCGGCCTCGGCGTCCGGATCGGTCTCCGGCTCCTCCTCGATCTCGGCGGCCTGCTCGACGCTGCGGGCCACCACGGCGACCCGGTCCCCGCCTCTGACCCCGACGAACTTCACGCCCTTGGTGTCGCGCCCGGTGGGTCGCAGGGTGTCGTCGATCGCGCTGCGAGTGACCTGTCCGGACTCCTTGATGGACAGCACCTCGTCGCCCTCGACCACGATGAACGCGCCCACCAAGTGGCCGCGCTCGTCGTCGGCCTTCATCGCCTTGATGCCGATCCCGCCGCGGCTCTGCAGCCGGTACTCCGAGATCCGGGTGCGCTTGGCGTAGCCGCCGTCGGTGATCGTGAACACGTACTGCTCACGGACTCCGGAGTCCGGCTGCTCGGAAACCCCGCGCGCCTCCGCGGCCTCCTCGGCGGCGACCTGCTCGGCGCGAATCGCCGACATGGACAGCAGCTCGTCACCGTCGCGGAACTTCATGCCGGTGACACCGGAGGTGGCCCGGCCCATCGGGCGCAGCTGGGTGTCGTCGGCACGGAACCGGATCGCCTGCCCCTTGCGGGACACCAGCAAGATGTCATCGTCGGGCCCGACCAGCTCCGCGCCGATCAGCTCGTCGCCCCGCTCGGTGTCATCGGTCTCGCGGAAGTTGATGGCGATCACCCCGGCCTGGCGCGGGCTGTTGTACTCCCCGAGCCGGGTCTTCTTCACCAGGCCGTTGCGGGTGGCCAGCACCAGGTAAGGCGCCTGGTCGTAGTCGCGGATCGCGAGCACCTGGGCGATCTGCTCGTCCGGCTGGAACTGCAGAAGCCCGGCCACGTGCCCGCCCTTGGCGTCCCGGGCGGCCTCGGGCAGGTTGTAGGCCTTCGTGCGGTACACCCGGCCGGCGGTGGTGAAGAACAGCAACCAGTGGTGGTTGCTGGTGGCCATGAAGTGCTGGACCACGTCGTCGCCGCGCAGGGTGGCGCCGCGCACCCCCTTGCCGCCACGCTTCTGGGTCCGGTACAGATCCGCGCGGGTGCGCTTGGCGTACCCGCCGCGGGTGATGGTGACAACCAGGTCCTCGTCGGGGATCAGGTCCTCCATCGACAGGTCACCGTCGGCGGGGATGATCTGGCTGCGCCGCTCGTCGCCGAACTTCTCGACGATGGTGGCGAGCTCCTCGGAGATGATCTGCCGCTGCCGCTCCTCGCTGGCCAGGATCTCCTCGAGGTCGGCGATCAGCGTCTCGATCTTGGCCAGCTCGTCGATGATCTTCTGCCGCTCCAGAGCCGCCAGCCGGCGCAGCTGCATGTCCAGGATCGCCTGGGCCTGCACCTCGTCGACCTCCAGCAGCGCCATCAGCCCGTCCCGGGCCTCCTCGACGTCGGGGCTGCGCCGGATCAGCGCGATCACCTCGTCGAGCATGTCGAGCGCCTTGACCAGGCCGCGGTAGATGTGGGCCCGCTTCTCCGCCTCGCGCAGCCGGAAGCGGGTACGACGCTGGATGACCTCGACCTGGTGGGTGATCCAGTGGCTGATGAACTGGTCCAGGGTCAGCGTCCTGGGCACCCCGTCGACCAGCGCCAGCATGTTCGCGGCGAAGTTGGTCTGCAGCTCGGTGTGCTTGTAGAGGTTGTTCAGCACGACTCGCGCCACCGCGTCGCGCTTGAGGATCACGATCAGCCGCTGGCCGGTGCGCGCCGAGGTGTTGTCCTTGACGTCGGCGATGCCCTGGATCTTGCCGCTGTCGGCCAGCTCGGCGATCTTCAGCGCCAGGTTGTCGGGGTTCACCTGGTAGGGCAGCTCCGTGATCACCAGCTGGGTGCGGCCCTTGTTGTCCTCCTCCACGTCGATGACCGCGCGCATGGTGACCGAGCCGCGACCGGTGCGGTAGGCCTGCTCGATGCCCTGCCGGCCGACGATCAGCCCGTGGGTGGGGAAGTCGGGGCCCTTGATCCGCTCCAGGAGAGCCTCGAGGAGCTCCTCGCGGGTGGCGTCCGGGTGCTCCAGCGCCCACTGCACCCCGTCGTTGATCTCACGCAGGTTGTGCGGCGGGATGTTGGTGGCCATCCCCACCGCGATCCCGGCCGAGCCGTTGACCAGCAGGTTCGGGAACCGGGCCGGAAGGATGCCCGGCTCCTGGGAGCGGCCGTCGTAGTTCGGTGCGAAGTCGACCGTGTCCTCGTCGATGTCGCGGACCATCTCCATGGCCAGCGGCGCCATCTTGCACTCGGTGTACCGCATGGCCGCCGCGGGGTCGTTGCCCGGAGAGCCGAAGTTGCCCTGGCTGTCCACGAGCGGGCTGCGCATCACCCAGGGCTGCGCGAGCCGGACCAGGGTGTCGTAGATCGCGGAGTCGCCGTGCGGGTGGTACTGACCCATCACGTCGCCGACCACGCGGGAGCACTTCGAGTAGCCGCGGTCCGGGCGGTAGCCTCCGTCGTACATCGCGTAGAGCACCCGGCGGTGCACCGGCTTGAGGCCGTCGCGGACGTCCGGCAGCGCGCGGCCCACGATCACCGTCATCGCGTAGTCGATGTAGGACCGCTGCATCTCCACCTGCAGCTCGACGGGCTCGATCCGCCCGCCCGGCCCGCCGCCCTCGATGGTGTTATCAGTCACTGGTCATTTCCTTCGGTGCTGGGCTGAAGCTGTGCGGTTTGGCGGCCGACGCGGGCCGTCAGCGGGGGGCCGACGGCGGCACACGCCGTTCCGGGGTGCGTAAAAGGGCTTGGCCGCGGCGGCCGCAGCGTTGTAGGACCACGGCGGCGGCTGCCGGCCGACGCGCCGCCCGAGCACCCGGGGACGGCGGGGGACGTAGACGGGCTCACGCTGACAGCAGGCATCAGATGTCGAGGAAGCGGACGTCTTTGGCGTTGCGCTGGATGAACGACCTGCGCCGCTCGACGTCCTCGCCCATCAGCACCGAGAACATCTCGTCGGCCTGCGCGGCGTCCTCGAGCGTGACCTGCAGCAGCAGCCGGTTCGCCGGGTCCATCGTGGTGTCCCAGAGCTCGTCGGGGTTCATCTCGCCGAGACCCTTGTACCGCTGGATCGCGTTCTCCTTGGGCAGCTTCTTGCCCTCCGCCTGTCCGGCGCGGACCAGGGCGTCCCGTTCGGCGTCGGAGTAGACGTACTCGTGCTCGTGCGGCTTGTTCCAGCGCAGCCGGTACAACGGCGGTTGCGCGAGGTAGACGTAGCCGTGCTCGATCAGGGGCTTCATGAACCGGAACAGCAGGGTGAGCAGCAGCGTGCGGATGTGGTGGCCATCGACGTCGGCGTCGGCCATCATCACGATCTTGTGGTAGCGCACCTTGTCGATGTCGAAGTCTTCGTGGATGCCGGTGCCGAGCGCGGAGATGATCGCCTGCACCTCCTGGTTGGCCAGCACCTTGTCGATGCGGGCCTTCTCGACGTTCAGGATCTTGCCGCGGATCGGCAGGATCGCCTGGATCCGCGGGTCCCGGCCGCCCTTGGCCGAGCCGCCCGCCGAGTCGCCCTCGACGATGAAGACCTCACACTCTTCGGGGTTGGTCGACTGGCAGTCCGAAAGCTTGCCGGGCAGCCCACCGCCGCCGAGCAGGCCCTTGCGGCCGCGGGCCAGGTCGCGCGCCTTGCGGGCCGCGATCCGCGCGGACGCGGCGGCCATCGCCTTGCGCACGATCTCCTTGCCCTCAGCGGGGTTCTGCTCCAGCCAGGCGCCGAGCTGCTCGTTCACCACCCGCTGCACGAAGCCCTTGGCCTCGGTGTTGCCGAGCTTAGTCTTGGTCTGGCCCTCGAACTGCGGCTCGCCCAGCTTGATCGAGACGATGGCGGTCAGGCCCTCGCGAACGTCGTCGCCGGAGACCCGGTCCTCCTTCTTCTTGATCAGGCCCCAGTCCTCGCCCCAGTGGTTCACCAGCGAGGTCAGCGCGGCCCGGAAGCCCTCCTCGTGGGTGCCGCCCTCGTGGGTGTTGATGGTGTTGGCGAAGGTGTGCACCGACTCGGTGAACGTGGTGTTCCACTGCATGGCCACCTCGAGGCTCATGCCGGCGCCGTTCACCTCGGCGCCGAAGTCGATGATGCTCGGGTGCGCGTGCAGCTTGCCGCGGTTGAGGTGCTCGACGTAGTCCACGAGGCCGCGGTCGAACCGGAACCGCTGCTGCAGCACCCGGCGCCCCTCGTCGTCCCGCTCGTCGGGCTCGGCCGCCGCCTCCTCCGCGGAGGTGCCGTCGGCCATCGCGTCCGCGATCTCCTCGGCCTGCCTCCGCTCGTCGCGGACCACGATCTCCAAGCCCTTGTTCAAGAACGCGTACTCGCGCAGCCGCTGGATGAGGGTCTCCCAGCTGTACGTCGTGGTCTCGAAGATGTCCGCGCTGGCCCAGAACGTGATGGTCGTGCCGGTCTCGTCGGTCTCCTCAAGCTGCTCGAGCGGCCCGTCCGGCTCGCCGAGGCTGAACGTCTGCCGCCAGTGGTGTCCGCGGTTGCGTACGTCGACCTGCAGGCGCGAGCTCAGCGCGTTCACCACTGACACGCCGACCCCGTGCAGACCGCCGGAGACCTTGTAGCCGCCGCCCCCGAACTTGCCGCCGGCGTGCAGCATGGTCAGCGCCATGGTGACCGCCGGGATGCCCTCGGTGGGGTGTACGTCGGTGGGGATGCCGCGGCCGTTGTCGACCACCCGGACGCCACCGTCGGCGAGCAGGACCACGTCGATCCGGTCGCAGTGCCCGGCCAGCGCCTCGTCGACCGAGTTGTCCACCACCTCCCAGACCAGGTGGTGCAGACCGCGCTCGCCGGTCGAGCCGATGTACATGCCCGGCCGCTTGCGAACCGCTTCCAGACCCTCGAGGACCTGGATCGCCGACGCGTCGTACCTGCCCTCCTCGACGGCGTGGCCGTTGCCGGAGACGTTCAGGGAGTCGGGAGCGGGCATCTCGTCTGCCACGTGCAACCTTCTTCTGGTCCGGGTCTGTCCACCTGGCATGACCCCATCGGTAGGGCGGTGAACGGACGCTGACATGACGAAGGCCGGTCCCGGACCGCGGGCACCCACCGGCAAGCGGTGGTGCTGGCGTTCAGCGAGTCCATCGAACGGGGATCGACCCAAGGTCTAGTGTACCCCGTGACGCCCCGATTTCGAGGTACCCATCCACAGATTCGGCGGGGATGACGAGGCAGGACAGGCGATTATGAGCCTCAGAGGGCGTCCAGGAGGCTCCGACGGGGGAGGCTTCTAGTCCCCATACCGGCGAGCACCCGCCGGAACGGCCTGTGCGGCGCCGCTAGCCGTAGGTGTCCCGCGGACCTCGACCGTCCCGGACCGACCGCGGGCCGTGCTTCCAGGACGGCGCGCTCGGTCCGCGCACGTCGATGACGGTGACCGTCCCGTGGCCGAGCTCCTCGTTGAGCCGGCGGACCACGGTGGCGGCGAGCAGCCGCATCTGGGTGGCCCACGCGGTGGAGTCGGTGCGCACCGTCAGGCGTCCGTCGCTGAACGCCTCGGGGGTGCAGTGCGCGGCGACATCCCGCCCGACGATCCGCTCCCACCGACCGAACACCCCGTGCACCCGCACCTCGGTGTCCCAGCCCTGGTCGGCGACCAGCCGGCCGATGGTGGCGTCGAGCAGCTGGGGGTCGCGGTCGTCGGGGTGGGCGCCGGAGGAGCGCGGCGGGGTGCGGCGCCGGCGCCGGCCCGGGGTACGGCGCGGCTGCCGGGCCGCCCCGGCCAGGGACCGGGCGATGACCCGGGCCAGGTCCAGGCCGGCCTCGTCGTGCTCGGGCTCCGGCTGGTGCCCGCCCTCGGGGGTGGCGGCCTCCTGCCCACCCGGTGGCTCCTCGTCAGGCACGGGTCACCTCCCCTCCCGCCACCGAGAAGCGGGTGCCGTCCAGCAGCTCGGGCACGTCGGCGGGCACCGCCGCGGTGACCAGCACCTGCTCGGCGTCGGCCACCAGCTCGGCCAGCCGGGCCCGCCGGTCCGCGTCGAGCTCGGCGAACACGTCGTCGAGGATCAGGATCGGGTCGTCGCCTCCGGCCCGCAGCAGGTCGTAGGAGGCCAGCCGCAGCGCGAGCGCGAAGGACCAGGACTCGCCGTGGCTGGCGTACCCGCGCACCGGCAGCTCGCCCAGCGACAACGCGAGCTCGTCGCGGTGCGGGCCGACCAGGGTCACCCCGCGGTCCAGCTCGTCACCCCGGCGCCTCTCTAGCTCGGCGAGCAGCGCCTGGACCAGATCGCTGCGGTCCGGGCCGGTCTCGCGGTCCACGACCTCCGCGGCCAGCTCGAAGCTGGGCCGGTAGACCAGTCCGGCCTCGGCGTTGGCAGCGCCGCGGGCCACCGCGGAGTACGCCTTGGCCACCAGCGGCCGCAGCTCGCGCACCAGCGCGATGCGGGCGGCCAGCAGCTCCGCGCCGGTGCGCGCCAGGTGTGCGTCCCACACTCCCAGTGTGGCCACCGCGGACTCGGTGCGGGCGCCGCGGCCGGAGGCGCGCGCGGACTTGAGCAGGGTGTTGCGCTGCCTGAGCACCCGCTCGTAGTCGGAGCGCACGCCCGCGAACCGGGGGGCGCGCTGGGTGAGCAGGTCGTCGAGGAACCGGCGCCGCTCGCCGGGGTCGCCCTTGACCAGGGCCAGGTCCTCGGGGGAGAAGAACACCGTGCGCACCATGCCCAGGAGCTCGCGGGCCCGGGGGAGCGGGGACCGGTTCACCCGGGCCCGGTTGGAGCGGCCCGGGTTGATCTCCACCTCCAGCAGCGCGGTGCGGCCGTCGCGGACCACCGCCGCCCGGACCACCGCGTGGTCCGCCCCGTGCCGGACCAGCGGAGCGTCGCTCGCCACCCGGTGCGAGGACAGCCGGGCCACGTAGTCGACCGCCTCGACCAGGTTGGTCTTGCCCTGTCCGTTGCTGCCGATGAATGCGGTCACGCCGGGGACGAGCGCGACCTCGACAGCCGGGTAGGACCGGAAGTCGTGCAGGGACAAGTGGCTGGCGTGCACGCCGCGGTCTCCCTCGCTCGCGGGAGGGCGTCTCAGCCCTGGGGGTCGGCGGTGGTCGTCCGGGCGCTGGTGTGCATCGCGTGCCCGCCGAACTGGTTGCGCATCGCCGCGACCGCCTTCATGGCCGGGCTGTCGTCCTGCCGGGACGCGAACCGGGCGAACAGCGCCGCGGAGATGGCGGGCATGGGGACCGCGTTGTCGATGGCCGCCTGCACGGTCCACCGGCCCTCGCCGGAGTCCTCGGCGTACCCCTCGATCCCGGTCAGCCCCTCGTCCTCGTCGAGCGCCGCCACCAGCAGGTCCAGCAACCACGAACGGATCACGGTGCCCTCGCGCCAGGACCGGAACACCTCGGTGACGTTGTCCACCTCGTCGACGGCCTCCAGCAGCTCGAAGCCCTCGGCGTAGGCCTGCATCACGGCGTACTCGATGCCGTTGTGCACCATCTTCGAGAAG
>DASSKA010000216.1:0-11762 GCA_035690905.1 Nocardioidaceae bacterium
CTTCACCCGCAACCCGGCCTGGACCGCCTCGAGCGACCCGGTCCGCAAGGCGTACGTCGACAAGATCGTCGTCGACGAGACGGTCAGCCAGGAGTCCACGCAGCAGCAGCTGCAGACGGGCACCGACACCGCGGACATGGAATGGGACAACTTCCCGCCGCCGTCGCAGATCCCGCAGCTCGAGGCCAGCAAGGACCCGAACCTGAACGTGGGCCAGACCTCCTCGTCGAACCCGTACATCGTGTTCAACATGGTCTCCCCGAACAACAACAGCGCGCTGCAGAAGCTGCAGGTGCGCCAGGCGCTCGAGTACGGCATCAACCGCAAGGACCTGATCCAGGTGCTCGGTGGTCCCGCGCTGAACACGCCGCTGACCCACGTGCTGCCGTCCAACGTGGAGGGCTCGCAGAACGTCGACCTCTACCCCTACGACCCGCAGAAGGCCAAGCAGCTGCTGGCGCAGGCCGGGTACCCGAACGGGCTGACGCTGAAGTTCCTGTACCGCAACTCCTCCGAGGGCAGCACGAAGTCCTTCCAGGTCGTGCAGCAGGACCTGTCCAAGATCGGCGTGAAGGTCCAGGGTGTGACCTCGCCTGACGCCGACTTCTACGTGAAGTACCTCGAGGTGCCCGACGTGGCCAAGCGGGGTGTCTGGGACCTGTCCCTGGCCGGCTGGGGCTCCGACTGGTACGGCAACGCCGCTCTGTCGTTCTTCGCCCCGCTGTTCTCCGGCAAGGCCTCGTTCCCGCCGGTCGGCAGCAACTTCGGCTTCTACGACAGCGCGAAGGCCAACAAGCTGATCCAGCAGGCGTCCACCGCGACGTCGGAGGACCAGGCCAAGGCGCTGTGGGCGAAGGCTGACAAGCAGGTGATGGAGGACGCTGCGTTCTTCCCGATCACCCAGCCCAAGCAGGTCAACTACCACGCGTCCCAGGTGCACAACGCCGTCTACATCCCGGCGATCCAGAACTTCGACCCCACCAACGTGTGGTTGGAGTCCGGTCACCAGGGCGGCTGACCCTACAACGCACTGCATGGCGTGTCACGCCCGACCCCGGGCGTGACACGCCATGTCACGGGGGCGACAATGACTGAGGCCAAAAGCCGAACCAGGACAGCCGAGTCGGAGGGAGACCCGTGTCACTGCTGGAGGTCAAGAACCTGAGGGTGTCCTTCAACACCCCCGACGGAGTCGTCAACGCGGTACGCGGGCTCTCGTTCGATCTGAACAAGGGAAAAACCCTGGCGATCGTGGGTGAGTCGGGCTCCGGCAAGAGCGTCTCGACGCAGACCATCACCGGGCTGACCCGGGGAGCCAAGGTCACCGGCGAGGCCTACTTCGACGGCGTGGACCTGCTCACCGCGGACGCGTCGTACCTGCGCAAGGTGCGCGGCTCCCAGATCGGGATGATCTTCCAGGACCCGCTGTCGAGCCTGCACCCCTACTACCGGGTCGGCTGGCAGATCGTGGAGATGATCCGCGCCCACGAATCGGTCTCCAAGCAGGCCGCGAGAGACCGGGCCATCGAGTTGCTCAACCTCGTCGGCATCCCCCGCGCGGAGACCCGGATCGACGACTTCCCCCACCAGTTCTCCGGCGGCATGCGCCAGCGGGTGATGATCGCGATGGCGATGTCGCTGAACCCCTCCCTGCTGATCGCCGACGAGCCGACCACCGCGCTGGACGTGACTGTGCAGGCGCAGGTGCTCGGCGTGATGCGCACCCTGCAGGAGCAGTTCGGCACTGCCATCATCCTGATCACCCACGACCTCGGCGTGGTCGCCCAGATGACCGACGACGTGGTGGTGATGTACGCCGGCGCGGCGATGGAGACCGCCTCCCGCCGCGAGATCTTCTACAACCAGCACCACCCGTACACCGAGGGGCTGCTCCAGTCGCTGCCCACCCTGGGTGAGACGTCGCGGTTGACCCCCATCTCCGGCACCCCGCCGTCCCTGATCAGCCTGCCTCCCGGCTGCCCCTTCGAGCCGCGGTGCCGCTACGCGTTCGACAAGTGCCGCACCGAGACGCCTCCCCTGCGCGAGGTGTACGCCGATCCCGACCACCACTCCGCCTGCTGGCTGTCGACCGACCACGCCGAGCGGGTCCGAGTCCGAGAGGAGTCCTACGCACGCGACGAGGCCAGTGCATGAGGTGCGCCGAGCACCGCGCACCCCGTCGACCCCGCCGCCGTAGGGACCACCAATGACCAACCCAGCCACCACCCCCGCAGCCACCACCACGGGCGACCCGCTGCTCAGGCTCGAGGGCATCCGCAAGCTGTTCCCCGTGCACTCGAGCTCGCTCACCGGCAAGGACCGGGAGTTCGTGCACGCCGTGGACGGCGTCGACCTGGAGGTACGCCCAGGCGAGACCCTCGGCCTGGTCGGCGAGACCGGCTGCGGCAAGTCCACGCTGGCCCGCTGCATAGCCCGGCTGTACGACGTGACCTCCGGCACGATCACCTTCGACGGCCGCGACGTCACCAACCTCTCCCGGAAGCAGATGCGCCCCATCCGCCGCGAGGTGCAGATGATCTTCCAGGACCCTTACGGGTCCCTGAACCCGCGGCGCCGGGTCGGGTCGATCATCGGCGACCCGTTCGCGATCCACGGGATCGGCTCCCGCCAGGAGCGCAAGCGCCGGGTCCAGGAGCTGATGGAGGTCGTCGGCCTCAACCCCGAGCACTACAACCGCTTCCCGGCCGAGTTCTCGGGCGGTCAGCGGCAGCGGATCGGCGTGGCTCGGGCGCTGGCACTGCGGCCCAAGATGCTGATCTGCGACGAGCCGGTCTCCGCCCTCGACGTCTCCATCCAGGCGCAGGTCATCAACCTGCTGCTCGACCTGCAGGACGAGTTCGGGCTCACCTACGTGTTCATCTCCCACGACCTCTCGGTGGTGCGCCACGTCAGCGACCGGGTCGCGGTGATGTACCTCGGCAAGGTCGTGGAGACCGCGGACGTCGACGCGCTGTTCGAGACCACGCGGCACCCCTACACCAAGTCGCTGCTGTCCGCGCTCCCGGTGCCCGACCCGGACATCGCCGACAGCCGTCAGCGCATCATCCTGGCCGGCGACGTGCCCTCGCCCATCAAGCCGCCGTCGGGCTGCCGGTTCCACACCCGCTGCCCGAAGGCCCGCCCCGACTGCGTCCAGGTGGTCCCTCCGCTCGAGCCGGTGCTCGGTGACCCGCCGGCGCACAGCACGGCCTGCCTGCACCCGCTGGAGGTCGGTGAGGACATGTCCCGTTCCACGCCGCAGATCGAGGACACCGAGACGGTCGTGCAGCTTCGTGAGGAGGGCGCCAAGTGAACGCCGACAATCCGAAAGCGGAGACGCTCCGCGAGGACGTCGAGCAGGCCGAGCGGGTCCCCACCGCCGGGGAGTCGGCGGGCGCACGCACCGTCGCCGCGGTTCCCGCCAAGAAGATCGAGGGGCGCAGCCCCTGGGCACTCGCCTGGGACCGGCTGCGGCGCGACAAGGTGGCGATGCTCTCGCTGCTGGTGATCATCCTCATCGCACTGATGGCGATCTTCGCTCCCGTGTTCACCGTGTGGACCGGGCACCCGCCGAACGAGCAGTACCACTCCATCGGCCTGACCCCGAACGGCCTTCCGAAGCCCCCGAGCGGCAACTTCTACCTCGGGTCGGACGACCTGGGCCGGGACGTGCTGGTCCGGATCGCCTACGGCGCCCGGATCTCGCTGCTCGTCGGGGTGGTCGCCACGCTGATCACGGTGGCCATCGGCGTGGTGGTCGGTCTGGCCGCCGGGTTCCTCGGCGGCATGGTGGACACCGCCCTCGCCCGGCTCATCGACGTGGTGCTGTCCGTGCCGTTCCTGCTGGTGGCGATCGCCCTGGTGTCCATCACCGGGCCGAGCCTCACGGTGACCATCCTGGTCATCGGCTTCTTCAGCTGGGCCTCGGTGGCCAGGATCGTCCGCGGCCAGGTGCTGTCCCTGCGCGAGCGGGAGTTCGTGGAGGCCGCCCGGTCCCTCGGATCAGGCAACTCCCGGATCATGTTCATCGACATCCTCCCGAACGTGCTGGCCCAGGTCATCGTCTACACCACCCTGCTGATCCCGGTCGTGATCGTGGTCCAGGCCACACTGTCGTTCCTGGGCCTCGGTCTGCCCGCGCCGACCGCCGACTGGGGCGGCATGATCAGCGAGGGCCAGGCCTACTACCGGGTCGCCTGGTGGTTCGTCCTGTTCCCCAGCGTCGCCCTGGTCGTGACCACGCTCGCGTTCAACCTGTTCGGCGACGGGGTGCGCGACGCCTTCGACCCGCGCACCGACCAGCTGCTCAACAAGTGAGGAAGTAGACCGGTGATCCGATTCCTGATCCGCCGCACCCTCCTCGGGGTCTTCGTGCTCTGGTTGATCACGATGGCAGTCTTCGGGCTGTTCTACGTGACGCCGAACAATGTGGCCCGCACACTGGCCGGCCGGCAGGCCACCCCGGAGACGATCCACCTGATCCAGGAGCGTCTCGGCCTGGACCAGCCGCTGTGGAAGCAGTACATCGACTTCGTCTGGAACGCCCTGCACGGCGACCTCGGCTACGACTACTACCACCAGGTGCCGGTGACCACGATCATCGCGCAGGCGCTGCCCATCACGGTGTCGCTGGCAGTCGGCGCCGCGATCTTGTGGATGATCATCGGCGTCGGCAACGGCGTGATCTCCGCGGTCCGGCCGCGCTCGATCGCGGACCGCGGGCTGACGGTGTTCTCGCTGGTGTTCTACTCGATGCCGACGTTCGTGCTCGGCCTGCTGTTCTTGTACTTCCTGTACTTCAAGCTCACGCTGGCCGGGTACGAGTGGTTCCCGGCAGGGGGATACGTCCCGTTCACGGAGGATCCGGCCCAGTGGGCCCGGGCGCTGATCCTGCCCTGGTTCACGCTGGCCCTGGTGCTCGCCGCGACGTACACCCGGCTCACCCGCGGCTCGATGCTGGACGTGCTGTCGGAGGACTACATCCGCACCGCTCGGTCCAAGGGCCTCCGGGAGCGCCGGGTGGTCATGCGGCACGGCCTGCGCAGCGCGCTGACCCCGGTGGTGACCCAGTTCGGCATCGACCTCGGCCAGCTGATCGGCGGCGTGGTGGTCACCGAGACCGTGTTCAGCCTTCCCGGGCTGGGCAAGACCTCGATCGACGCGATCAACCAGCAGGACCTGCCGGTGATCGTGGGCATCGTGCTGTTCGCCTCGGCCGCGGTCGTGGTCGCCAACATCCTCGTCGACGTGGTGTACGCGGTCCTCGATCCACGGGTGCGGCTGCACTGACGCAGCCCGAGGTCGGCTTCGGCCGTTTCATCCTGCCTGGATGATGCGGCACCGGCGGCTCCTCGCGAGGCTGGGCACGTCCCAGCTTCTGGAGGAGCCGCCGTCGCATGAGGGCGCAGACGTCCGTCCCGTACGATGAGCTGCCGCGGCACGTGCAGCGGCACCTCGCCGGCATGTCGTTGCTGCGCTCGAGCCTGCTCTCGCTGGCTGAGCTGCTCGGCTACTTCACGCTGCCGATGACCGGTCTGCTGGGCTACGCGGGCCTCCTCCTGCTCGGTGGGGTGCTGCTGCTCGGCTGGCTGCTGGCCTGGCAGCTGCACGCCATCGCCGCCTCGCCGTACCCCCGGGTCCGGATGCTCGGCGCGCTGTCCGTCTCGGTGCCGCTGTTCTTCGTGATCTTCGCGACGACGTACTTCGTGATGGAGAGCTCCGCACCGGGGACGTTCAACCACCCCCTGAGCCGGCTCGACGCGCTGTACTTCACGGTCACGGTGTTCGCGACCGTCGGGTTCGGCGACCTCGTCGCGCTCAGCGAGCCTGCCCGCGCCGTGGTGCTGGTGCAGATGGTCGGCGATCTGGTGATTGTCGGGTTCGTCGCCCGGGCCTTCGTCCGGGCCATGGAGCTGGGGCTCTCCCGGCGCGGCGCCCGCGACTGACCGGCCCTCATATGGTCCGATCATGGCCCTTGTCTCCCGGCGGGTCAGGCCGTAGGTCCCTAACGGCCCCCTCGGGCGCGGCACAGGCTGGCAGCGAGAGCTCGGGAATGCCGTCGGGGTACGACGGAGGGGGTTTCACCGGGCAAGCCGAACGAAGGGCGACGCCTCGCATGAACCAGCAGCCGGTCCCCCTGCGGACCAGGCAGGTCGAACCGATCCGTCGGATCGCTCCGGAGCCCGTCCGGACCGGCGGATCCGGCGTACCGCTGGTGACCCGACCTCGGCTGCTGCAGCAGCTCGCCACCGCGGTCTCCCGGCCACTGACCGTGGTCAGCGCGCCGGCCGGCTGCGGCAAGACCGTCGCGGTGCAGGACTGGGCCGCCGGCGCGGCCGATCCCGTGGTCTGGGTCACGGTCGGCCGGTCCGACCTGTCCGGGTCCGGGCTGTGGGGGCTGGTCGTGGAGGAGCTGCACCACCACGGACTCCGTCTCTCCGGGGCCCACCCTGGGCCGGGGTCGTTGGCCTACGACCGGGTGTTCTTGCACTCGCTGGCGGGTCAGCTCGCCGACCGTGAGCGCTCCCTCGTGCTCGTCGTCGACTGTGAGTGCCCGCTGCCGGCGCCGGTGGGCGCCGGGCTGCACTACCTGGTGCAGCATGCCGAGGGCCAGGTGCGGCTGGTCCTGCTGACCCGGGAGGAGCCACCGCTCCCGCTGTGGCGCTACCGGCTGGCCGGGACCCTCAGCGAGCTGCGCGCAGCCGACCTCGCCTTCACCGCCCCCGAGGCTCGCGAGCTGCTGACCCGCCACCACGTCGAGCTGTCCCCGGACGCGTTCACCGAGCTGATGCGACGTACTCACGGCTGGGCGGTCGGGCTGACTCTGGCGACGCGCGCGCTGGTCTCCTCCCCCGACCCGGGCGAGGACCTGGCCAGGATCCGCGGGGACGCCGGCGAGGTCGCCGACTACCTGCTCGCCGAGGTGCTCGATCCACATCCCGCGTCCGTGCGCCGCGTGCTGTTGCGCACCAGCGTCGTGGACGTGCTGCGGCCAGGGCTGGTCGAGGCGATCGCCGGCCCACGGGCCCCCCGCATGCTCGCGGCGCTGCTCAGGGGCAACGCGCTGATCGAGCCCGTTCCGGGGGCGGCGGGCTGCAACCGCTTCCAGCCGATGTTCCGGGACCTGCTGCGCAGCCGGCTGGACGTGGAGTCGCCCGGCCAGGCCGCCGAGCTGGACCGGACCGCCTCGGCGTGGCTGGCAGACAACGGCGTGCTCGAGGAGGCCGTGTCGCGGGCCACGAGCGCCGGACGCTGGGCGGACGCCGCGCGCTACGTCGTCGACGGCCTGGCGATCGGTGAGCTGCTCCGGCCGCCGGCGGGCAGCAGCCTGGGCGCCACCCTCGCCGGCCTACCGGGCACCGTCGCCGGCGCCCCGGCCGCCCTGGTCCGGGCCACGCTGGCGCTGGCCGGCAACGACCTGCCCACCGCCGAGGAGCAGCTGGCGCACGGCGATGCAGCGGGCGGACCGACCCCGGCCCCGCCGGTGCGGCTGGCTCGGGAGCTGGTGCGCATGCACCTCGCCGCCCGGACCGGCGATCCGGCCGCGATCGTGCGCCGTGCCACGGACGCCGCCCGGGCGCTGTCCCTGCAGGACGAGCACCTGCTCGCCGAGCATCCGGAGGTCGCGGCGATGATCGCCACCGTCCACGGCACGGCCCTGGTCGCGCTGGGTGACGTGGACGCCGCCGCCAGGGTGTTTGCCATCCAGGCCCCGGAGGCCCCCGGTCCGCACCAGCAGGTCGCTGAGTGCCTCGGTCAGGCGGCGCTGGTCGCCGGGTGGCGTGGCGAGCTGAGAAGGGCCGTGGAGCTGGCGGAGCGGGCGCTCGCGTCGTCGGAGACGTCGGCAGCCGACGTGGCCTTGGCATGGGTCAGTGCCGAGAGGTATGACTTCACCGGGCCGAGAAGCCGGCTGCTCCGCGCGCCGCACTGCTCCCCGTTGCCCGAGGGGCCCCTGGCGCGGGTGATGCTCGCCCTGGCACGCTCCCGCTGCGCCCGGGCACTCGGGCAGCTCGACCAGGCGCTCAGCGAGCTGGTGGACCCGCGTCTGAAGGACCTGCCGGGCTGGCTGACGGACCGGCTGCGTGTCGAGGCTGCCGCCCTCCACCTCTCGGCGGGCAACCACCGGAAGGCGGTCAGCGTGGTCGCCCGCGCACGGGCGCAGCTTCCGGAGGCACGGCTGGTGCTGGCCCAGGCGACGATGGCCGCGGGCGGCTCGCCGGCCGGCCTGGAGGAGCTCGCCAGCATGCCGGACACCGTGACCACCCGGGTGACCGGTGGGCTGGTCCTCACCGAGGCGCTCCTGGAGCGCGGTGACCGGCGGCAGGCCACCGATGCGCTGTCCCGCTCCCTCCGGCTGGCCACCCCGGAGCTGCTGCGCCGGCCGTTCGAGGAGGCGGCTCCCTCGGTGCGTCGGCTGCTCGTCGCGCAGCAGGAGCTAGGTGGCAGGCACCCGTGGCTCGGCGACCGGCCGGCCGGCCGGCTCCCCGCGCAGCGAGCACCCGTGCCGCCACCGGTCGTGGAGGAGCTCACCGAGCGGGAGCGCGAGGTGCTCGGGCTGCTCGCGAGCCTGCTGAGCACCGAGGAGATCGCGGGGACCCTGTTCATCTCGGTGAACACGGTGCGCACCCACGTCCGGAGCATCCTGCGGAAGCTGGGCGCCAGCCGGAGGAACGAGGCGATCCGCCGCGCCCGGGCCCTACGGATCCTGCCTGCCGAACCCACCCACTCCGGGATCACCCGCTACGGATGAGGACCGATCCCGCCATGCGTAACACCCTGGAAATCTCTCCCCTGTAAGGAGTCACACCATGTCAGGCACAACATCAGGACCCGGCACCAAGCAGACCGGCACCGGCGTTCCCCGGCAGTACGCGCCGGCGAGGCCTGAGCCGACCGGCTGGGTCGGCTGGATCGTGTTCGCGGCCACCCTCGCCCTCATCGTCGGCGTGTTCGACCTCATCGAGGGCATCATCGCGCTGTTCAAGGACTCGTACTACCTCGTGGCGCCGAGCGGCCTGGTCGTGAACGTCAACTACACCACCTGGGGCTGGGTGCACATCGCCATCGGCGCGGTGCTGGTGGCGACCGCCCTCGGCCTGTTCGCCGGACAGACCTGGGCCCGGGCCGTCGGCGTCGTCGTCGCTGTGCTCAGCGCGATCGTGAACTTCGCGTTCATCCCGGCCTTCCCGCTGTGGGCCATGGCCGTGATCGCGATCGACGTGTTCATCATCTACGCGCTCACCGCGCACGGCGCCGAGATGAAGGAGGTCTGAGCCATGCCACTGTGGGAGGTGATGGTCTCCATCATCTGGTTCATGCTGCTCGTGGCCTGGTTCTGGCTGCTGATCGTCATCATCGGTGACCTGTTCCGCGACCAGAGCCTCTCCGGCTGGGCGAAGGGCGGCTGGTGCATCTTCCTGATCGTCCTGCCGTGGGTCGGTGTGCTGGCCTACCTGGTCACGCGCGGCCGCTCCATGGGCGAGCGGGCGTCGCGGGAGGCCGCGGAGAACGACAAGGCGTTCCGCGCCTACGTCCGGGAGGCGGCCGGTAGCAGCACCAACGGGGTCGCCGACGAGCTCGCGAAGCTGACCGAGCTGCGCGACCGAGGCGTCATCTCACCTGCGGACTACGAGTCCGCCAAGGCCAGGGTGCTCGGCGAGGCCACGCACCGCGCGGCCAGCTGAGCGCACCAGGTGCCCGAGGGCCGGGCCCCTCCCGTGGGGCCCGGTCTCCGGCAGGTCCCGCTCCCTCAGCCCCGGTGGCACCGGGTGCCCGGTAGCGTCCCGGGTGGCCGGACGGGCCTGGGTGGCCGGTCCCGGCAGTCGGTGCTCGATTCGCGGGCGATGCAGGAGCGAGCGGGTTGGCCGGGTGGCCGGCCGGCCCGGCCGGTCTGCGGTCTTCGAGGCCGCGGGAGCGCTCTCCAGGATCACCCGGGCCAGCAGGAGCGCGCCCCGGGAGGTGGGCGAGCGACCCGGGTCGGTCCGTGCAGGAACGGACGGACCCGAGGCTGCCAAGGTGCCCTGGGCAGCGAGGCCACCGGCGCTGAGCAGGCCGCCGGCGATCCAGTGGCCGGGCAGCGCGTTGGCACGCAGGTTGATGCCGATCACCGCCGCGGCCACCGCCAGCAGCACCGCGAACGCGACGACCGGCTTGCGGTGGTCGATGCGTGGCGGCACGGCGGCTCCCGAGGCAGTGGGTGGGCCGTACCATCCTCCCCGACAGGGGTGGCTGCCGTCTCGATAACGGGTCAGGTCAGGCGGACTTCTTCTTCTTCGCCTCGGGCTCGCGCGGCACCAGGGTCGGGTTCACGTTGTCGCTGACCACCTCACCGGTCACCACCACCTTGGCGATGTCCTCGCGAGAGGGCACGTCGTACATCACGTGCAGCAGGACTTCTTCGATGATCGCCCGGAGGCCGCGGGCGCCGGTGCCGCGCATCATCGCCAGGTCCGCGACCGCGTCGATGGCGTCCTCGGTGAACTCCAGCTCCACGCCGTCGAGCTCGAAGAGCTTCTGGTACTGCTTGACCAAGGCGTTGCGCGGCTCGGTGAGGATCCGGACCAGCGCCTCCCGGTTCAGCTTGTCCACCGTCGCGATCACCGGCAGCCGGCCGATGAACTCCGGGATCAGCCCGAACTTCAGCAGGTCCTCCGGCATCACCTCGGAGAACAGCTTCTCGGTGTCGCGCTCCTCCTTGCTGGGCAGCTTGGCGCCGAAGCCGAGCGACTTGCGGCCGATCCGCTGCTCGACGATGTGCTCCAGCCCGGCGAACGCGCCACCGACGATGAACAAGATGTTGGTGGTGTCGATCTGGATGAACTCCTGGTGCGGGTGCTTGCGCCCGCCCTGCGGGGGAACCGAGGCGGTGGTGCCCTCCAGGATCTTCAGCAGCGCCTGCTGCACGCCCTCCCCGGAGACGTCCCGGGTGATCGACGGGTTCTCCGCCTTGCGGGCCACCTTGTCGATCTCGTCGATGTAGATGATCCCGGTCTCGGCCTTCTTCACGTCGTAGTCGGCCGCCTGGATCAGCTTGAGCAGGATGTTCTCGACGTCCTCGCCGACGTAGCCGGCCTCGGTGAGCGCGGTCGCGTCGGCGATCGCGAACGGGACGTTGAGCATCTTGGCGAGGGTCTGCGCGAGCAGCGTCTTGCCGCAGCCGGTCGGTCCGAGCAGCATGATGTTGGACTTCTGCAGCTCGACCGGGTCCTTGTCGGTGGCGCCGGCCTGGACGCGCTTGTAGTGGTTGTAGACGGCGACCGAGAGCGTCTTCTTCGCGTTGTCCTGCCCGATGACGTAGCCGTCGAGGAACTCGTAGATCTCCTTGGGCTTGGGCAGCTCGTCGAACTTGACGTCGGAGGACTCGGTCAGCTCCTCTTCGATGATCTCGTTGCAGAGGTCGATGCACTCGTCGCAGATGTACACGCCGGGGCCGGCGATGAGCTTCTTGACCTGCTTCTGGCTCTTCCCGCAGAAGGAGCATTTGAGCAGGTCGCCACCGTCACCGATGCGTGCCACTCGTTCTCCTTCGCTCGTCGGACGCTCCCGGCCCGGGCGGCGTCCCGCAGGACATCGCCGAGCGCGCAAGCGACCCACCGGCCGGCCCAGTTCCGGCGGCTAGTACGACGGTACCGCCTCAACCGCCGATAGGAACCCCTCTTTCGTACGGAGGGTGGCCGGATCGGCGTGTCGTGCGTGATCTGTAACGAGGAGGCGCCGAATCAGCGACGGAGCGTCACTCGGTTGGGCTAACGCCGTCGGCCGCT
>DASSKA010000217.1:0-5209 GCA_035690905.1 Nocardioidaceae bacterium
CCAGGACCGGAACACCTCGGTGACGTTGTCCACCTCGTCGACGGCCTCCAGCAGCTCGAAGCCCTCGGCGTAGGCCTGCATCACGGCGTACTCGATGCCGTTGTGCACCATCTTCGAGAAGTGGCCGGCGCCCACCTTGCCGGCGTGCACCCAGCCGAACTCGCCCGCCGGCTTGAGCGCGTCGAAGACCGGCTGCACCTGCTCGACGTGCTGCTTCTCGCCGCCGGCCATCAGCGCGTAGCCGTTCTCCAGGCCCCAGACGCCGCCGGAGACCCCGCAGTCGACGAAGCCGATGCCGCGGGCGGCGAGCTCCTCGCCGTGCACCTGGTCGTCGGTCCACCGGGAGTTGCCGCCGTCGACGATCACGTCGCCCTCCTCGAGCAGGTCGGCGACGGCATGGATGGTCTGCCGGGTCGGGTCGCCGGCGGGCACCATCACCCAGACCACCCGCGGGGCGGACAGCTGCCCGACCATCGCCTCCAGGCTGTCCGCGTCGCTGACGTCGGGGTTGCGGTCGTAGCCCACCACGGTGTGCCCGGCGCGGCGCAGCCGCTCACGCATGTTGCCGCCCATCTTGCCCAGGCCGATCAGACCGAGTTCCATGCGGTGTCCTTCCGCGGTCGCGTCGTACGTCGTACTCCGCCGGCCAGGCTATCCCCTGACTGGCGCGCGGCCTCAGGACAGCAGCCGACGCGGCATCAGCAGGTAGCGGAAGTCGGTGTCCGCCTCACCGTCCGGGGCCGCTCCAGTGATCACGGCCGGCTTGGACGCCTGGGTGAAGGCCAGCTCCACGATGGGCGACTCGATCGCGCCGAGCCCGTCGAGCAGGAACTGCGGGTTGAACCCGGTGGTGATGTCCTCGCCGGTGATCGTGGCCTCGATCGACTCCGAGGCCTGCGCCTCGTCGCCGCTGCCGGCGTCGAGGGTCAGCACCCCGTCGCTGAACGCCAGCTGCACGGCGGTGTTGCGCTCGGCGACCAGCGAGACCCGCTTCACCGACTCGATCAGCGCGGCCCGGTCGACGCGCGCCACGGTCAGGTGCTTCGACGGGAACAGGCTGCGCACCTTGGGAAACTCACCGTCCAGCAGCCGGGTGGTGGTGCGTCGTACCCCACCGCCCGAGGAGCCCTCGAACCCGATGATCCCGTCGCCGGCACCGGACGCCGACAGCGCGATGGTCACCTCGGACCCGGAGGTCAGCGACTTCGCGGTGTCGGCGAGGACGCGGGCCGGGACCAGCGCGGCCACCGAGGCGTCGCTGGCGCCGGGGTTCCAGTTGAGCTCGCGGAGGCTGAGCCGGAACCGGTCGGTGGCCAGCAGCGAGATGGTGTCGCCCTCGATCTCGACGCGGACGCCGGTCAGCACCGGCAGCATGTCGTCGCGGCCGGCGGCGGTGACCGCCTGGGCGACCGCGTGCGCGAACAGGTCGCTGTTCACCGCGCCGGTGGCGGCCGGCATCTCCGGCAGGGACGGGTACTCGTCGACCGGCATGGTCTGCAGGCTGAACCGGGCCGAACCACAGGTCAGCGACACCTTCGCGCCGTCGATGGTCATCTCCACCGGCTTGTTGGGCAGGCTGCGGCAGATGTCGGCGAGCAGCCGCCCGGACACCAGCGCCCGGCCCTCGTCGGAGACGTCGGCGGGGATGGTGGTGCGCGCGGAGGTCTCGTAGTCGAACGTCGAGAGCACCAGACCCTCGCTACCAGCGCCGGGCCCGGCCTCGGTGCTGGTCTCGATGAGCAGCCCGGCCAGTACCGGGGCGCTCGGCCGCACCGGCAGGTTGCGGGCAGCCCATGCCACGGCATCGGCTAGGACGTCGCGCTCGACGCGGAACTTCACTGCTGTTCGCCTCCTGCAAGGTGTGCTGCTGCGGATGTGAATCCTGCCATGGCGGGGGCGGGCGCGGCAGCGGGAGTGCTGATCTTCTCCGGTGGTTCGAACACCGTACGACGCGTCATCCCCAGGTCTGGGCCCGCAGTGGTGTTTCCGGGTGATTCATCCAGGTAAGAGCTCGTCGTGGTCGTAGCAACGGTGGAAACTGTGGATGGAGGGCAACGCCGCAGGTCAGCGGGTCTTTCGTGATGTTGGCGAATTGTGGACCGAGGGTGCGGCCGCCCGGTAAGCCTGTGGTTGGGCGATCGGTCCGCGGCGGGATACCCACAGCTGTCCACAGTCTGTTCACCGGTCCGGGGGTGAACTCCCCAGGTCGCTCCCCAGCCGGCGCCGCGGCCCGCCGCGGGGTCGGACCCCCGGCTCACGGCCGTGCCGTCACGGTTGCCGGGCCTGTTGCTTGATCCGGTTGGTGAGCTCGGTGACCTGGTTGTAGACGCTGCGGCGCTCGGCGAGCAGCTGGCGGATCTTCTTGTCGGCGTGCATCACCGTGGTGTGGTCGCGGCCGCCGAACTGCTGGCCGATCTTGGGCAGCGACAGGTCGGTGAGCTCCCGGCACAGGTACATCGCGATCTGCCGGCCGGTGACCAGCACCCGGCTGCGGCTGGAGCCGCACAGGTCGTCGATGGACAGCCCGAAGTAGGCGGCGGTCTGGGCGATGATCAGCGCGGCGGTGATCTCCGGCTCGCCGCCCTCGGGGATCAGGTCCTTGAGCACGATCTCGGTCAGCGTCAGGTCGACTGGCTGCCGGTTCAGGCTGGCGAAGGCGGTCACCCGGATCAGCGCGCCCTCGAGCTCGCGGATGTTGGTCTGGATCTTGCTGGCGATGAACTCCAGCACGTCGGCCGGCGCGGTCATCCGCTCGGTGGCCGCCTTCTTGCGCAGGATCGCGATCCGGGTCTCCAGGTCCGGTGGCTGCACGTCGGTGATCAGCCCCCACTCGAACCGGTTGCGCAGCCGGTCCTCGAGTGCCTCGAGCCGCTTGGGCGCCCGGTCGGAGGTGATCACGATCTGCTTGTTGGCGTTGTGCAGCGTGTTGAAGGTGTGGAAGAACTCCTCCTGGGTCTGGATCTTGCCTTCCAGGAACTGGATGTCGTCGATCAGCAGCACGTCCACGTCGCGGTAGCGGCGCTGGAACACCGCCGTCTTGTCGTCGCGGATGGCGTTGATGAACTCGTTGGTGAACTCCTCGCTGGACACGTAGCGGACCCGGGCGCCGTTGAACAGGCTGCGCACGTAGTGGCCGATGGCGTGCAGCAGGTGCGTCTTGCCGAGACCGGAGTCCCCGTAGATCAGCAGCGGGTTGTAGGCCTTGCCCGGCGCCTCCGCCACCGCCACGGCGGCGGCGTGCGCGAATCGGTTCGAGGAACCGATGACGAACGTCTCGAAGATGTACTTCGGGTTGAGCCGGGTCTCCACGGCGCTGCCCGGGTTGCCGGCCGGCCGCGCGGTCAGCCCGGCGCTGTTGCTCGGCAACGGGGTGGGCACGTCGAGCGGATTTGTCGACAAATCGATCTGTGGATTTATCGGTGGCGTCTCGTCGTGCGGTGGCTCGGGCTGGCGGGTGGTCCCGGCCTCCAGCTCCGGGTCCACGGTGACGGCGATCCGGACCTGGGCCCCGAAAGCGGCACCGAGCGCGTCCTCGAGCCGGGTTCGCAGCCTGCCCTCGAGCTGGTTGCGGGTGAAGTCGTCGGCCACCGCGACGATCGCGGTGTTCTCGTGCATGGTGACCGGGTGGCTGGCGGCCAGCCAGGCGCGCTGGTTGGGTGGCAGGTCATCGACCAGACCGGCCCACACCGCGGCTAGGTCCGGACCCGTTGCTTCATCCACGTGGGTATCACCCTCCTGGTCTGACCCAGCCCCCGTCGGTCCCGGGCCAGGCATGCGCAGGTCGGGGTGGCGCTGGGAAGCGTTCCACACGTTTGTCCACAGGTTGTGCATCGACCCCGGACCGAGTGAATCGGGGTCACCGAGGGCGCAGACGCGCCGGGGAACTCGTGAGCGGCACGCTAACAAGCGCCGGGCCTGTGGATCAAGCGGTTGTCCACAGGCTCCGACAGCGTCGCGCGTTTGACCCTGTGGAGGCCGACCACGTACCGTGTGACGGTCGGACCGGGAACCGACCGGTGCCGCATGTCCACGGACCACCAGCCGCTGCTCGCAGTGCCGGTCCGCGGATGGGCGGTCCGCATGCCCGCCACATCCTCCGGCCAGATCCGCACCGCCGGGTCCGCACGGCCAGAGACCAACGGCCAGATCCCATGGAGAGCAAGTCGTGAGCAAGCGTACGTTCCAGCCGAACAACCGTCGTCGCCACAAGACGCACGGTTTCCGCCTGCGGATGCGCACCCGCGCCGGCCGCGCCGTCTTGTCGGCGCGCCGCCGCAAGGGCCGCGCCCGTCTCGCGGCCTGACCGACACCACGTCGGCGCCGGCCATGCTGACCCGGCCGCACCGGCTCACCGCGTCGCGGGACTTCTCCGACGCGGTCCGTCGGGGGCGCCGGGCCGGCACCACCACCCTGGTGCTGCACCTGCTGACGCCCGACGCGGGGGACGGTGCCGTCGATGCCGCGCGATCACCGGACCAGCCGGTTCGGGTCGGGTTCGTGGTCGGCAAGGCGGTGGGTCCGGCGGTGACGCGTAATCTGGTGAAGCGTCGACTGCGTGCCTTGGCACGGGACCGGCTTGCGTCGTTGCCACGCTCGAGCACGCTCGTCGTACGCGCCCTACCGCCCGCAGCGCGCGCCACCTACGCCGCGCTGGGCGCCGACATGGACCGCGCGCTGGCCCGGTCGAGGAAGGCATCGACCTCGGCACGCCGGTCCCCGAGGGGAACCAGCGCATGAAGTACCTCTTGATCGGCCTTCTTCGGGTCTACCGGTTCGCGATCAGCCCGCTGTATGGCCAGGTGTGCCGCTACCATCCCTCCTGCTCGGCGTACGCGCTGGAGGCGGTCACCGTGCACGGCAGCCTGCGGGGCAGCTGGCTGGCGGTACGACGGGTGGCTCGGTGCCACCCGTGGGCCGCCGGCGGCTACGACCCGGTCCCGCCTCCGAAGCGCGCCCGCACATCGGGTGCCACCCCGTTGTCCCGCCCATCCACGCAGACTCGAGGAGCCTGAGTGTTCGACTTCCTAGGTTCCATCGGCAGCGCGATCATGAAGCCGCTGTACATCGTCACGTCGGCGATCCTGAGTGGCTTCCACCACGTGTTCGGCGCGCTGCTCGGCGACGCATCCGGATGGGCGTGGATGCTGTCGATCGTCGGGCTGACCCTGGTGATCCGGGCCGCGCTGATCCCGCTGTTCGTCAAGCAGAT
>DASSKA010000218.1:0-12914 GCA_035690905.1 Nocardioidaceae bacterium
GGTAGAACACGTTCGGGGCGACCACGAAGTAGCCCGCCTCGGCGATCCGCTCGCACATGTCGAAGACCTGCTTCCGCAGGCCGAATGCGTCCATGTAGTACAGCACGCCGGGGTGCGGCCGGTCGTCGTCCGGATGCGCGACGAACGTGTCCGCGGTGCCGTCGGGGGTGGGAAGGTCGATGGTTGAAGTCGAGAGCGCCATGCGGCCGAGTCTGCCACCGGCGTTCCCACGGACCCGGCTGGTGACCAGGCTCATCGCGCACAGGGGTTCCGCTGGCGTGGGCGGACCGGGCAGGCTTCGGGCATGGATGCTGACGTCATCGTCGTCGGGGCCGGGCTCGCCGGCCTGGTGGCGGCCGCCGAGGTGGCCGATGCCGGCAAGCGGGTGATCGTGCTGGAGCAGGAACCAGAGCAGAGCCTTGGAGGGCAGGCTTGGTGGTCCTTCGGCGGGCTGTTCCTGGTGGGCTCCCCCGAGCAGCGGCTGATGGGCATCCGCGACTCGCACGAGCTCGCGCTGCAGGACTGGATGGGCAGTGCGGGGTTCGACCGGGCCGAGGACCACTGGCCGCGGCAGTGGGCGCAGGCGTACGTCGACTTCGCCTCCGGCGAGAAACGTTCCTGGCTGCGTGGCATGGGCCACCGGCTGTTCCCGGTGGTCGGCTGGGCCGAGCGCGGCGACGGGCGCGCCGACGGTCACGGCAACTCGGTGCCGCGCTTCCACATCACCTGGGGCACTGGCCCCGGCATCGTCGAGCCGTTCGAGCGGCGAGTCCGGGCGGCCGCCGAACGCGGGCTGGTCGACCTGCGGTTCCGGCACCGGGCCGATGACCTGGTCACCAGCGGTGGCGTGGTGAGCGGGGTCCGTGGCAGCGTGCTGGAGCCGAGCAGCGCGGAGCGCGGCCGGCCGAGCTCGCGGACCGAGACCGGCGAGTTCGAGCTCACCGCGCAGGCCGTGGTGGTCACCTCCGGGGGCATCGGTGGGAACCACGAGCTGGTCCGCCGGGCTTGGCCGAAGCGGCTGGGGGAGCCGCCACGGCGGATGGTCGCCGGGGTGCCTGCCCACGTGGACGGCCGGATGCTGGAGATCACCAGGCGAGCCGGCGGCAGCCTGATCAACACCGACCGGATGTGGCACTACGTGGAGGGCATCCACAACTGGGACCCCGTGTGGGAGAACCACGGGATCCGGATCCTTCCGGGTCCGTCGTCGCTGTGGCTGGACGCGCTCGGCCGGCGGCTGCCCGCGCCGTACTTCCCCGGCTTCGACACCCTGGGCACGCTGCGGCACCTGATGGGCACCGGGTACGACTACAGCTGGTTCGTGCTGACCAGCAAGATCGTGGAGAAGGAGTTCGCGCTCTCCGGCTCCGAGCAGAACCCTGACCTCACCGGGAAGGACCTGCGGCTGCTGCTGTCGCGGGTGCGGCCCGGTCCGGCGGCACCGGTGGCCGCGTTCCTGGAGCACGGCGAGGACTTCGTGGTCGCCGACGACCTGACCGAGCTGGTGGCCGGGATGAACCGGCTCACCGACGAGCCGCTGCTCGACGCCGAGGAGGTACGACGGGTGGTGGTGGCCCGGGACCGCGAGATGGCCAACCGGTTCAGCAAGGACGCCCAGGTGGCCGCGATCCACGCGGCTCGTGGCTACCGCGGGGACCGGCTGATCCGGGTGGCGCGACCGCACCGGCTGCTCGACCCGAAGGCCGGCCCGCTGATCGCGGTGCGGCTCTCCATCCTGACCCGCAAGACGCTCGGCGGGCTGGAGACCGACCTGTCCGCGCGGGTGCTGCGGCCGGGCGGCGAGCCGCTGCCCGGGGTGTACGCCGCCGGGGAGGTGGCCGGCTTCGGCGGGGGCGGCATGCACGGCTACAACTCGCTGGAGGGCACGTTCCTCGGCGGCTGCCTGTTCTCCGGGCGGACCGCCGGCCGGGCGGCCGCGGAGCTGGCCCGGTGAGCCCGGCCCCACGGGAGTCGCTGGGCCGGGCGGCGCAGGCCGCGATCTACCGCAGCGGCGCGCTCGGCTCGCGACCAGAGGTGCCGGTCTCCCCGGCCCGGCTGGAGCGCGCGGCTCGACGCAGGATGAGCCGCCGGGCCTGGGCGTACGTCGCCGGGTCGGCCGGCCAGGAGCGCACCGCGCGGGCCAACCTGGAGGCGTTCTCCCGGTTCCGGATCGTGCCGCGGATGTTGCGGGACGTGGCCGAGCGCGACCTGCGGGTCGAGCTGTTCGGGCAGACCCTCCCCGCGCCGTACCTCTTCGCACCGATCGGGGTGCTGGGGATGGCGCACCGCGACGCCGACCTGGGGGTGGCCCGCGCGGCCCGCGAGCTCGGACTGCCAATGGTGCTGTCCACCCAGGCGTCGGTGCCGATGGAGCGCGTCGCACAGGAGCTCGGCGACGCGCCACGCTGGTTCCAGCTGTACTGGAGCAGCAACGACGACCTGGTCGAGAGCCTGGTCGGGCGGGCGGAGGCGGTCGGCAGCACCGCGATCGTGGTCACCCTGGACACCCATGTGCTCGGCTGGCGGGCGAGGGACCTCGACCTCGGGTTCCTGCCGTTCGCGCACGGCCAGGGCATCGCGCAGTACGTCAGCGACCCGGTCTTCTCCGAGCTGGTCGCCGAGCGGGCTGCGCGGCCCTCGACCGAGCCGACCCCGCGGCCCACCCCGGCGGCGCTGCGCACCCTCGCCTCGATCACCCGGCACTACCCCGGGCGGTTCGCCGACAACCTTCGTTCGCCGCTGCCCCGGGCCGCGGTGGAGACCTTCCTCGACGTGTTCTCCCGATCCTCGCTGACCTGGCGGGACCTGGCCTTCCTGCGCGAGCGGACCCGGCTGCCGATCCTGCTCAAGGGGATCGTGGACCCGCGCGACGCCGAGCTCGCGCTCGACCACGGGGTCGACGGGATCGTGGTCTCCAACCACGGCGGGCGGCAGGTCGACAACGCCGTCGGCGCGCTCGACGCGCTGCCGGACGTGCTCGACCGGGTCGACAGACGGGTGCCGGTGCTGTTCGACAGCGGGATCCGCAGCGGTGCGGACGCGTTCGTGGCGATCGCCCTGGGGGCGACCGCGGTGTGCGTCGGCCGGCCCTACGTCTACGGTCTCGCGCTTGCGGGTACCGCGGGGGTGGTGGAGGTGATGCGCAACCTGGTGGCCGAGCTCGACCTGACCATGGCCCTGGCCGGCTGCCGCTCGACCGCCGAGATCACCGCTGATCTGCTTCGGCCTGCCTCGGCGGGCGCGGGTGTTTGACTGGACCCTGCGAGGGCATCATTCTCGGACTTATCAAGAGCGGAGGCGAAGTGTTCGAGGCCAACGACATCCGCGAGTGGCGCGGCCGTGACGTCGTGGACGGCAACCGGGACAAGATCGGCCTGCTGGAGGCTGTCTACGTCGACACCAAGACCGACCTGCCCGCCTTCGGGACGGTCAGGGTCGGGCTGCCCACCCATCGACGGCTGGTGTTCGTGCCGCTCGAGGGCGCCACGGTCGGACCGGAGTACCTGATGGTCGCCTACTCCAAGAAGCACGTGAAGTCCGCTCCCTCGATCGACACCGATGGCGAGCTGCCGGTGGCAGAGGAGGAGCCCGTCTTCGCCCACTACGAGCTCGCCTACGAGCAAGGTGCCGGAGGCGGGCGCCGGCTGGGACGCCGCTGATGAGCCTGTTCCTCCTGCTGCTGGTCGTCGCCATCGTGCTGGGGTTCCTGGGGGTGCTGCTCAAGGGGCTGTTCTGGCTGCTGGTCATCGGCATCGTCGTCTTCCTCATCGACCTGGTGTGGTTGGGCGCGCGCCTGGGGCGCAACAAGAAGCCGTCGCGCTGACGGCGGTACGCTCGCGAGCGTGCTGAGGCTGGGACGGCGCGAGTTCGCCGACACCGATCTGCTGGTGATGGCGATCGTCAACCGCACCCGTGACTCGTTCTACGACAACGGCGCGACCTGGCAGGAGGAGAAGGCCCTCGACCGGGTCCGCCAGGTGGTCGCCGAGGGCGCGGACATCATCGACGTCGGCGGCGTCAAGGCGGGCCCCGGCGAGGACGTGGACGCCGCCGAGGAGATCCGTCGTACCGCAGGATTCGTCGCGAAGGTCCGGGCGGAGCTCCCCGACGTGGTGATCAGCGTCGACACCTGGCGCGCGGAGGTCGGCCGGCAGGTGTGCCAGGCCGGAGCGGACCTGCTCAACGACGCCTGGGGCGGGCACGACCCCGGCCTCGCGGAGGTGGCAGCGGAGCACGGCGCGGCGCTGGTGTGCGCGCACACCGGCGGTCTCGCGCCGCGGACGCCGCCGCACCGGATGGGGTACGACGACGTGGTGCGCGCGGCCGTCGCCGACACCGTCGCGCTCGCCGAGCGTGCCGTGTCGGTCGGCGTGCGCCGCGACAGCATCCTCATCGACCCCGCCCACGACTTCGGCAAGGACAGCTGGCACTCCCTGGAGATCACCCGTCGCCTCGACGAGATGGTCGCCACCGGCTGGCCGGTGCTCGTGTCGCTGTCCCGCAAGGACTTCGTCGGCGAGGCCCTGGACCTCCCGGTCGGCGAGCGCCTCAACGGCACGCTCGCCGCCACCGCGGTGAGCGCCTGGCACGGCGCCCAGGTCTACCGCGCGCACGACGTGGCGGCCACGCGGCAGGTGCTGGACATGGTGGCCACCATCCGCGGCACGCGGCCGCCCGCGCGGGTGGTGCGCGGCCTGGCGTGACCCGCGTCGGCTAGCCTCGCTGCTCGTGATCCGCGCCGCCGCCGTGTGCCCGCAGCCGCCGCTGCTGTTCCGGGAGCTCGCCGGCACCCACGACGCCGCGGCGGCTCTCCGCGAGGCGTGCCACCGGGCCGTGGCCGACGTCCTCGCGGCGTCCCCGGACGCCGTCGTGGTGGTCGGAGGAGGCGAGGCGTCCGCGTCCTGGGACGCGGCGCTCGAGCCGGGGCCGGGAGTCTTCGGCGGGCCGCCGGGAACGGCCCGCGGTCGCCTGCCGCTCAGCCTCGCCGTCGGCCGTCGGCTGCTGGCAGAGGCGGGCTGGGCCGGTCCGGTCGAGCTGCGTGCGGTGGCCTGGGGCGCCTCCCGGGCCGAGGTCGAGCAGCTGGGGGAGCAGCTGGCCTCGCGGGAGGACGACATCGTGCTGCTGGTGCTCGGCGACGGCAGCGCCCGGCGCGGTGACAAGGCGCCCGGGTACGTCGACGAGCGGGCGTTCGGCTTCGACGCCGAGACCGGCCGGGCCCTTGCCGAAGGTGATCCCGCCGGTCTGCTGGACCAGGACGCCGGCCTGGCCGACGAGCTGATGGCCGGGGGGCGCGCGGCGTTCCAGGTGATGGCCGCGGCGGTTCGAGCCCAGGGAGGCGCTCCGCAGGCGAAGGTCGGCTACTCCGACGACCCGTTCGGGGTGATGTACGTCGTGGCCACCTGGCGGATGTGAGCCGTCAGCCCGTTTCTTCTCAGCGCTGCGCGATCAGCAGCGCCTGCGACGACCTGGCCACCAGTCCCCGCTCGTCGTACACCGACGACGCGGCGATCCCGATGCGGCCGTCGCCGAGAGTGGTCTCCGCGTCCAGGCACAGCCACTCACCGACCGGTGGCCGCAGCACGTGCACGCTCAGGTCGGTGTTCAGGAACGCCCACTTCGCCGGATCGAGGGCGGCGGACGCTCCGGAAGCCGAGTCGACGCAGGTCATCAGCCGCTGCACAGGGCTCATCGGCTCTCCCTCGACCAGGTCCACGGTCGGTCGCATCCAGACCAGGCCGGGCCCCGGCTCCTCGACGTCACCCTTGATCCATCGCCAGTCGACGGCGTCCAGATAGCCGCCGTGCCAGCTACGCGGACGGGCGTGCCGCTCTCCGTCGGCGTAGCTGTGCGGCGGCGGCTGGGGCACCCCTGGCCCGTCCTGCCCGTGCGGGAACAGCCACGCCCGGGCGGTGGCGACCGCCCGGCCGCGCGCCACGTCGTACAGGCTCGCCTCGCACAGCTCGACGGACCGGCCGGGTCGTACGACGGACGCGTTGATCTCGAGCACGCCGAGCGGGACCGGACCGAGCAGCTCCATGGTGAGCCGGCCCACCACCCGGTCCGTGTCGCGCTCGAGCCCCTCGATGGCCCGGGTGAGCAGGGCGGCCGGCGGCCCGCCGTGCTGGCTGTTCCGGTCCCACGGCCCGGCGGTCGATGGCTGCGCCTCGTAGCGGTCGTCGCCAAGGGCAAGGTAGAAGGGCTGCATGCACCCCATCCTGCCCTCCGGCTCGATTTCATGATCGCCGCCGGGGCTGTGTATGCTCTCCTGTCGCTTGCCCCTTTAGCTCAGTCGGCAGAGCGTCTCCATGGTAAGGAGAAGGTCTACGGTTCGATTCCGTAAAGGGGCTCTGGGCCGGGACCGCCTGGGAAACCAGGTGGGCACCGCGCCGGCGGCGGGGTAGCTCAGGTGGTTAGAGCACACGGCTCATAATCGTGGTGTCGCGGGTTCGAATCCCGCCCCCGCTACTCAGGCCAGCGCCCGGCTTTGCACAGGCCGGGCAGACTGGCAGAAGACAACCGCAGGATCCACCAGAAGAAGAGGGCACCGTGGCCAGCAAAACCTCCGACGTCCGGCCCAAGATCACCTTGGCCTGCGTGGAATGCAAAGAACGCAACTACATCACCAAGAAGAACCGGCGCAACGACCCGGACCGCATGGAGCTGAAGAAGTTCTGCCCGCGTTGCCGCCGTCACACCGAGCACCGCGAGACCCGCTGAGGTTCGCCCACCGCAAGGAGCGGCACCCCGTCCGGGGGCCGCTCCTTCGTCGTTGTCACGGCACCCGCTAGCGTCGCGCCCATGGCAGTCGATCCAACCCTTGCGGGCCGGACCTTCCCGCCCACCGCGCCCTACCAGGTCACCAGGGAGCGCATCGCCGAGTTCGCCGCGGCCACCGGGTCGACGTACGACGGTGGCCCGGCGCCGGCCACCTTCCCGATCGTGGTCGCCTTCGCGGCGATGACCTCCCTGATGGAGGACCCCTCGGTCGGCATCGAGCTGCACCACGTGGTGCACGGCGAGCAGCGGTTCAGCTACGCCCGGCCGGTGGTGGCCGGCGACGAGCTCTCCGCCACTCTGACCGTGGACAGCCTCCGGCAGCTCGGCGGCGCGGACATCATCGGCACCCGCAGCGAGATCGTGGACGCCTCCGGGCAGCCGGTGTGCACCGCCTACGCGACGCTGGTGCACAAGGAGGAGCAGCCGTGAGCTTCGAGGTGGGATCCGTGCTCCCCGAGCAGCAGTTCCGGGTCACCCGCGCCGACCTGGTGCGCTACGCCGGGGCCAGCGGCGACCGCAACCCGATCCACTGGTCGGACCGGGTGGCCCGCTCGGTCGGGCTGCCCGGGGTGATCGCGCACGGCATGTTCACCATGGCGCTGGCCGCCCGGGCGGTGGACACCTGGGCCGGTGAGCCGGGCCGGATCCGGGAGCTCGGCTGCAAGTTCACCAAGCCGGTGGTCGTCCCCGACGACGACGCGGGGGCCACGGTCACCGTCGCCGGCACCGTCAAGGAGGTCACCGACGACACGGTGCGCATCGTCCTGGACGTCCGCTGCGCCGGCGAGAAGGTGCTCGGCATGCCCAAGGCGGTGCTGGCGCGTGGCTGAGCCCGGCGAACCGCTGGCCGGCTACACCACGCTGCGGCTCGGCGGTCCCGCGCGGCGGCTGCTGCACGCGGGCAGCCGCGAGCAGCTGGTCGAGGCCGTCCGCGACGCCGACCGGGACAACGAGCCGGTGCTGCTGCTTGCCGGCGGCAGCAACCTGGTCATCTGCGACGACGGGTTCCCCGGAACCGCCGTACGCATCGCGACCCGAGGCATCGACGTGCAAGACGCCGGCCCGACGGGCGTGCGGGTCACCGTGCAGGCGGGCGAGCCGTGGGACGCGTTCGTGGCCGGCGCCGTCGAGCAGGGCTGGGTGGGCGTCGAGGCGCTGTCCGGGATCCCGGGCAGTGTCGGGGCGACGCCGATCCAGAACGTCGGTGCCTACGGCCAGGAGGTGGCCGAGACCGTCGTGTCGGTGCGGTGCTGGGACCGCGTCGACGCGCAGCCGGTCGAGATCCCGGCTGCCGAGTGCGGCTTCGGCTACCGGACCAGCCGGTTCAAGCGCGACCCGCGCCGCTTCCTGGTGCTCGCGGTGGTCTTCGAGTTCGAGCGAGGCGGGCTGGGGGCCCCGGTGCGCTACCCGGAGCTGGCCCGCCGGCTCGGCGTGGAGACCGGGCAGCGCGTCCCTCTTGCGAGCGTACGACGAACGGTGCTGGCGCTCCGAGCAGGCAAGGGCATGGTCCTCGACCCCGACGACCACGACACCTGGAGCGCCGGCTCGTTCTTCACCAACCCGCTGCTGGATGCCGACCAGGCAGCCCGGCTTCCCGACGACGCGCCGCGCTGGCCGCAGGCCGACGGCACTGTCAAGACCAGCGCCGCCTGGCTGATCGAGCGGGCCGGGTTCAGCAAGGGGTACGGCGACGGTCGCGCGGCCCTGTCCGGCAAGCACACCCTTGCCCTGACCAACCGCGGGGAAGCCACCACCGCCGACCTGCTGGAGCTCGCCGGCAGGATCCGGGCCGGGGTGCAGGACCGGTTCGGGATCCGACTGGTCAACGAGCCGGTGCTGGTCGGCTGCGAGCTGCCCTAGACCCCTTGGCGGATCGTTGAACCGGAGCAGGGCCCTTCTCGTGCTCCAGAGGTACGCAGCGGAGCGGGCGCGGGCGCCGCGCCCCGCCGGAGAAGGAGGGGCCATGAAGCACCGATTCCTGCCACGTCCGGTCGCGGTGGCGACAGCCGCCCTCGTGACTGGGGCTGCCGCGGCCACCGTCGCCGCACTCCCGGCACAGGCGCGTGACCACCGGGTCGGCAACGCGTTCCGGGAGGTCCGGCTCGTCGCGGACCGGCCCGGCCACGCGGCGACCACCGACCCGAACCTGGTCAACGCCTGGGGCCTGGCCGCCGGGCCGACCACACCGCTGTGGGTGTCCAACAACGGCACGAGCACCTCGACGCTCTACCAGGGCGCCATGTCCGGGCAGCCGGTCAGCAAGGTCCCGCTCGACGTGAGCATCCCCGGCGGCGCACCGACCGGCGTGGTGTTCAACCCGACCACGGGCTTCCGGCTCTCCCAGGCGGGAAAGACCGGGCCCGCGCTGTTCGTGTTCGCTTCGGAGACCGGGAACATCAGCGCCTGGAACAAGTCGGGCGACATCACCAAGGCGGCCCTGGTCGCCCACACCAGCAAGGCGGTCTACAAGGGGCTGACCATGGTCAGCCCCGGGCGCCGCCACCTGCTGCTGGCCGCCGACTTCCACCACGGCCGCATCGACGTGTTCAACCAGCGGTTCGACCGCATGGCCCGTCCGCACGCGTTCCCCAGCCGCGGCGTGCCTTCCGGCTACGCACCCTTCGACGTGTCCGACCTGGCCGGGAAGGTGTACGTCACCTATGCCAAGCAGGACGCCACCGCCACCGACGACGTCGCGGGCGCCGGCCACGGCTTCGTCAACGTGTTCACCGAGCGCGGGCGGTTCCTCGAGACGCTGGTACGGCGCGGCGCCCTCGACTCGCCCTGGGGGCTGGCGATCGCACCCACCGGCTTCGGGCCGTACGCCGGCAAGCTGCTGGTCGGCAACTTCGGCAACGGCCGGATCCACGTCGTGGACCAGCACACTGGGCGGGTCGTCGCGACGCTGCGCAACGGCGCCGGCCGGCCGCTCGTCATCGACGGCCTCTGGGCGCTCTACCCGGGCAACGGGGTCGCGGGAGCCACGTCCGACGTCTGGTTCAGCGCGGGTCCGGATGACGAGGCGCACGGCCTGCTGGGCATTCTCCGGCGGTGAGCGAACCTCAGTGCGGGCTGCTCTGGAAGGCGAGCCCGAGGAACACGAACACCACGATCACGTAGATGATCCCCAGCGCGAGGAGGACGGTGCCCACGATCCCGAGGATGTAGCCGGCCTGGGCGAGGCCACGCCCGGTCAGCTGACCCTGGGAGGCGTCGATCTCGTTCACGGTGCGCTTGCCGATCACCCAGGCGAACGGACTGATCAGCTGGCAGAGCACCACGGAGAGGATGCCGAGGATCAGCGACAGCGTGGCGCGTGGGTGGTCCTGGGCGTACTGCATCGGGGGCGGGGGCGCGTAGCCGGGGGGCGGCTGGTACGGGTCCCCGGGTGGGTTGGTCATGCCGGACAGTCTGCCAACCAGGCGTCCACCTCGCCCAGGAACCGGGCCTTCAGCGCGTCGGGGGCGCGCGAGGCCCGGAACGACATCGCCGCAAGATCGGCCAGCTGCGCGTCGGAGAGGTCGTGCGCGGCGCGCATGGTGGCGTACTGGCCGGTCAGCCGGGAGCCGAACAGCAGCGGGTCGTCGGCCCCGAGCGCCACCGTCGCGCCGGCCTCGAGCAGGTTGGGCAATGGCACCGAGCTGAGGTCGGAGTAGACGCCGAGCGCCACGTTGGAGACCGGGCACACCTCGAAGGCCACCCCGCGCTCCACCGCCTCGGCGAGCACCGCGGGATCCTCCGTCGCGCGCACCCCGTGCCCGAGCCGGTGGGCGTGCAGCTGGTCCAGGCAGGCGCGGACGCTCGCCGGGCCGGCCAGCTCGCCGCCGTGCGGAGCCAGCAGCAGGCCGGCCCGCTCGGCGATCTTGAAGGCCGCCGCGAAATCCGCGGTCGTGCCCCGCCGCTCGTCGTTGGACAGTCCGAAGCCGACCACGCCCCGTCCGGCGTACTGCGCGGCGAGCCGGGCCAGCGTGCGAGCGTCCAGGGGGTGCCGGGTCCGGTTGGCTGCGACCACCACCGCGATCCCGACACCGGTCGCGGCCGAGGCGCACCGGACCGCGTCCAGGACCAGCTCGGTGAACGCGGTGATCCCGCCGAAGCGGGCCGCGTAGCCACTCGGGTCGACCTGGATCTCCAGCCAGCGGGAACCGTCCGCCGCGTCGTCCTCGGCTGCCTCCTGGACCAGCCGGCGGACATCGGCCTCGGTGCGCAGCACCGACCGCGCCACGTCGTACAGCCGCTGGAACCGGAACCAGCCCTTCTCGTCGGCCGCGGACAGCCTCGGCGGCCAGTCCTCCACCAGCGCGTCCGGGAGCACGATCCCGTCCCGGGCCGCCAGCTCGACCAGCGTCGCGTGCCGCATCGACCCGGTGAAGTGCAGGTGCAGGTGGGACTTCGGCAGCGTCCGGATGTCTCGACCGCTTCGGTCCCGGTCCGCGGCCGAGCTCAGGTCTTCGGGCCGGCCGGGGGTCAGGAGAACAGCTTCTGCAGCCGGGTGATCCCCTCCACCAGGTCCTCGTCGCCCAGGGCGTAGGAGAACCGTAGGTAGCCCGGCGAGCCGAACGCCTCGCCCGGGACGGCGGCGACCTCCACGGTGTCCAGGATCAGCTCCGCGAGCTCGGCCGACGTCGCCGGAGTGTGCCCGTCGATGCTGCGGCCGAGCAGCCCCTTGACGCTCGGGTAGGCGTAGAACGCCCCCTCCGGCTGCGGGCAGACCAGCCCGTCGATCTCGTTGAGCATGCCGACGATGGTGCGGCGGCGGCGGTCGAAGGCGCTGCGCATCTCGGCCACCGCGGTCAGGTCGCCGCTGACCGCGGCCAGCGCGGCCCGCTGGGAGACGTTCGCGACGTTGGAGGTGGCGTGCGACTGCAGGTTGGTGGCCGCCTTGACGACGTCGGGCGGGCCGATCAGCCAGCCGACCCGCCACCCGGTCATCGCGTAGGTCTTGGCCACCCCGTTGACGACGACGCACCGGTCGGCGAGCTCGGGGACGGCCACCGGCAAGGACGCGGTCTGCACCCCGTCGTACACGAGGTGCTCGTAGATCTCGTCGGTGACCACCCACAGCCCGTGCTCGGCCAGCCAGCGGCCGATCTCCTCGACCTCGGCGCGGGTGTAGACCGCACCGGTCGGGTTGGACGGGGAGTTGAACAGCAGCACCTTGGTGCGATCCGTGCGGGCCGCCTCGAGCTGCTCCACGGTGACCTTGTAGCCCTGCTCCTCGGTCGCGAGCACCTCGACCGGGACCCCGCCGGCGAGCCGGATGGACTCGGGGTAGGTGGTCCAGTACGGCGCGGGCAGGATCACCTCGTCACCGGGGTCGAGCAGCGTCGCGAACGCTTCGTACACCGCCTGCTTGCCCCCGTTGGTGACCAGCACCTGCGCCGGCTCCACCCGCAACGCGGAGTCGCGCAGCGTCTTGTGCGCGATCGCGGCCTTGAGCTCCGGAAGGCCCCCGGCGGGGCTGTACCGGTGGTTGCGCGGGTCGCGGCAGGCATCCACGGCCGCCTGCACGATCGGCTCCGGAGTCGGGAAGTCCGGCTCGCCGGCTCCGAACCCGATCACCGGACGCCCGGCCGCCTTGAGGGCCTTGGCCTTGGCGTCCACGGCGAGGGTCGCGGACTCGGTGATGCCCGCCACACGGCGAGACACCCGGCGGGAGGGGTTCTGCGGGGCTGGGGTCATGGGCCTATGCTTCCACCGACGCCGCGTCCCCGACACCCGGGTCCGCCAGCCGGGACCCCTGCTCGGTTCGACTTCGCTGCACCCTTCCACGTAGACTTCCCCCTTGGTGGTTCTCACCATTGACTGTCATGCCCGCAACCGCCCCGACAGGACGCGACTGCGGGCCAGGCGATCGAGGCGCACCACCGAAGGGCACTAGCTCAACTGGCAGAGCATCGGTCTCCAAAACCGAAGGTTGGGGGTTCAAGTCCCTCGTGCCCTGCGAGACGGCTCGGTTCCGGACCGGGCGCCCACGGCGCCCGCAGGCAAGCAGAAAGGTGGAGGTTCGATGTCGGACAGTCGCGTGACCTCGAAGACACGCACGAGCCCCGCCACGTTCTACCGCCAGGTCATCGCCGAGCTCCGCAAGGTCGTCTGGCCCACCCAGCAGCAGCTGATCACCTACTTCGTGGTCA